>NZ_FYDW01000009.1:0-215447 GCF_900187555.1 Pseudomonas sp. Irchel s3f19
TGTTGAACGAACAGGTCACGCGCCAGGACGACTGCGTCGAAACCGTCAGCACCACCTACCACGAAGTGGCCGGCCAGCGTTTCGAAAACCAGCCGGAAAAGTTCCAGCTACCCCACGTCATGACAAAGCATTGGAGCCTGGCGAATGATCCGCGGCAGTATCGGGAAGAAAACGTCACCACCGACTACGACGCGTTCGGCAACCTGACCGAGGAGACCCAAGCCAACGGTATTCGTACGGTGCATGAATACTACCCCGCCGATGCTGAAGGGTTCGTTCAACATCCGCAAAAAAACTGGGTGTATCCCGCCACTGACGGCGAAGCAGGCGCCGATGTTCTGCGGACCGATTATGCGTACTACGTGCTGGCGCCTCTGGACAACCTTGCTGGCGGTGAATGGTTGCCTGAGCGTGAAACGCTGGTACGCGATACCGATGGCGCGACGCTGCGCGAAACCACCATCAGGTACTACCAGGATGCGGCTGACCGCTTGAGTTACGGACGGCGACAGAGCGAAGAACGCCGCCATGGCGAGGCGGTGACCAAGGTGGGGTATGTCTATGTCGAAGACACTTTCCACTACGATAAAGACGATAAGGTCGGCCACCCGGTTGTCAGGACCACCGAGACCCTCGAAGGGTTCGATCATGGTCAGGATCATGGGGATGAGCAGGGTGTGCGTGATACGCGCAAGGAACTGACACTGCTGCAATCTGTGCTCATTGGCGAGCCCGTGCTCAATCGTGACGATAACGACGTGGAAATCAGCTACTTCTACGATCGGGTGGGCAGAGTGTTACGTGAGACCGTGTCACCGAACGATTCCAAGTACAAAGCGAGTCGTCATTACACCTACGCGCTGGCGGCTGCTCCAGGCCAACAGGCGGTGCAGACGCAAGAGGACGTCAAAGGGGTCGTCACCTGGAGTTATGTCGATGGCCTCGGCCGTGAGGTCCGGGAAGAGCGCCAGGATACTGACTTCGGCCTGACTCCGCTTGCTCGCAAGGCCCCGCGCATCAGTTTTACGGTGGCGTTCGATGCCTTGGGCAACAAGGTCGAGGAGGTCGAGTACGACTGGTTGGAGCGCAAGAACTTGAAGTTGATGACCCGGTATGAATACGACGGGTGGGGGCAGCCGTGCTGTGTCATCGGCCCGGACGGGGTGCGCGTTCACGAGCGAATCGATCAGCAGGGCAGTACCCAGTCGCGCAATGGGCCGGTGGTGACGCAGTATCGCGAGTCGGCTGACGGCGAGACGCTCACCGGCGAAACGGTAACCTGGTTGAACCGCTTCGGCGAGCCTGCTCGGGTGGCGCGTTTCTACACCGACGGCAAACCGTACAGTGTTGATCAATCCTTCCATGACGGCCTGGGCCGCCTGGCGCGTGAGGTCGACGCCCGTGGCGGGCAGGTGACGTTCACCCGTGATGCTTTTGACAGGTTGGTAGACCACACCCTGGCCGATGGTGCAGTGGTGCATCGCGACTATGCAGCACACAGTGGTGAGGACTTACCGACCCTGATCAAGGTTGTCCATCGGGATGGTGCAACCGAAAGCGTGCTGGGCCATCAACTGTTCGACGGCCTTGATCGGATGATCGTTTCGATCACCGGAGGGCGCCGCCGGGCCATGCAATATGAGCATGGTCAGCGTCAGCCCAGGTTCGTGAAGACGCCGAAACAGCACATGATCGAGTATGAGTATGCGCCACCATTGGGTGAAGAACCTTTGGGGCGGCGCCTTGTCGATGCGAACGTCAATGCGCGGTATGAATATGATGCGCAGAACGCCAGGTTAATATCCTGCCTCGAACAGCCCGAGGTGGAGGGGCGAGCGCTGAATCCGGCCCAGTTCCAAGGGCTGGCGCGTGAGTATTTCTCCAACGGCGAGCTTAAATCGGAAACGCGCACGCTGGGGCAGGAAGCACCTTTCGAGATGCACTATGTGCACAGCCTGCGCGGTCGTCTCGTGGCCTATACCGATGTGCTGGGGCAGTTGCAGTCCTATGAGTACGATGACAAGGGGCGGCTCGAGAAGACCTCTCTGGGGGCAACGTCCAGCGTATTTGAATATGACGAACTCGGGCGCACTCGGCGTTTCACCACGGTGGAGGGCGATGAGGTTGCAGGTCAGCGCCTGACGACCGAGTTGGAATATGATGATTTCGAGCGGGAGCATCTGCGGCGCTTTATTTTTACCGATGCCGTACAAGAACTGGAGCAGGAATACAGTGTGGTTGATGCCATCGTGCGCAAGGCACTGACGGACATTGGAAATAAGCCGGCGGAGAACGCGTTATTACGTGAGGATCACTTCGAATACGACGCGCGGGCCAGGCTCGTGTATTACACCAGTGAGGGGCCATTATCCCCCGTCGATCCTTATGGTGTGGTCATTGAATCTCAGGACTTCTACCTGGATGACCTTGATAATATCGAGGCAGTGCGCACCTGGCATGCCGATGGGCGTATCGATGTTATTTACGCATTCGACAACCCGGACGACCCGGCACAATTGACGGGCCTTGAGGTGACGAAATTGCGCGGCGAAAAGTATGTTAATGCCGCCGGGCGCTGGGAACTTTCAGAGGGGGCAGTTGAAACCCTGGCACGTCAGGACATTGTTCTTGAGTACGACCCCGATGGCAATCTTGTTCGGGATGAAGCCGGTCGAATCCTTGGCTACGACCCTTTGGGGCGTCTCGTCAGTGTTGAACTGCCTGAGGGAGGGGAAGTCGGCAGTTACGGTTACGATCCACTTGATCGGTTGGCAGATCAGTCGACCCTTTAGTACACCGTTATCTATAAGCGTGCCGTCGGCCAGTCGAGGGGGCGGCTGGCCTGCACGTGATCGTGGAGGTCAAACTCTCATATAGGTGAAGCCATGAAGATTATTTTCTACTCTGAAAAAGCCCGCTGACGCGGCTAATAGTTTGCAACTGGTGCACGCGGCTGCTGGCGATGCGCAATTTTCGTTGCGCGATGGGCCGGTCGACCTCGGCGCCTTTTCATACGACTTGGTACAGCGGGGGCAACGACTGGTTCCTAGACGGCGCCAGCAAAATGATCAGCCCGGGCACAGCGTCGGTGCTTGCCCTGTACAGTGCGGCCCCAACCATGTGGTACGGGGAGTTGAGTTCGTTGCGCAGCCGCATGGGTGAACTGCGCCTGGATGAGCGAAAGTCCGGCGGCTGGGTCAGGGCCTATGGCAACAAATACAACGTCGCACAGGCCAGCGGTATGGGCTACCAGCAGCTTGAGGTAAAAGCCAAGCCTGTGCCGCGCAGTTTCACTTGGCCATTGGTGCCCAAGGCCACGGGAACAGCAGAAACCGTCAGGCTGGCGCTGGACGGGATTGGCGCGCCGCTCGAATACCAAGGGCAGAGCAGGCGATACGAGATCCCCTTGGCCAAGGTGGTGGCCCATGCCGGCAAGATTGTCGAGGTGCGCTATCGGGTTGTAGCAAAGGAGGGCGAATTGCCTTCGGCTGTGCGTAAGGTGAACGTGCAGGCGCCACCTACCAGTGCTTATCGAAGCCCGTATGTGCAAGGCGCCGGCGTGTCGGGGACGCAAGTTTACCTCAGCAAGGTTGGCACCTGGACCGATGTGTTGATGGACCCCTGGTACCTGATGTTCCCTGAGCAAAAAGTATCGAAGTATCAGGAGTCTTGCCGGGGAGCGGCGAGGTCAAGGAAACGCTGCTGGATGGGTATGAGGTCAAGGCGTCTGATTTGACCGCAGGCATCAAGACACGCCTTGATAAGGCATTCTTGCAGAGGCTCGTGGTTCCCAGTTCGTTCACAATCACGTCGAAATTGAGCTTCGATGGCGGGGAGAGTTGGCGGATGACCAGGTCGATCAATCTAAGCCTGTTCAGTTGAGCGAGTGGCCTAATGGCGCGTCACGGTTTGGCTCGTGGGGGCGCTCAAACCACCGTAATCGTTGATGATGGTGAACGTGAGCGCTATGTCCTGATTACCTGTTTGCGCCGGTAATGGAAAGTGCTGTCGCCCCATGGGGATGGCCATTGCCTTGGCGTCGAGCTGTTCGCCGTTGACCTCGAGGCGGCCGAATGTGAAATGGAAGGGGGTCGGGTTGTCCACGACCAACTGCCAAGCACCATCGAGCTGTTGAGCAGACCACTGCAGTTCGTTGAGCCGGGTTTCAGGTTTTTCCTTGAGCTGGCTTGGGCGGTAGAACAGCTTGATGCGTGTGCGCAGGGCAATGTTCAGCACGTTGCGGGCATCAGGGTCGACCTGCGGTAACTCCTGGACATTGAAGTAGAACAGCGACTCGCGATCGGTTGGCAGGTCGTTCGGCAGGACATTGATCTGTACCAACTGCTCACGGCCAGAGTCCAGGCGGAACAGTGCCGGTGAGGCGAGCAGCGGGACACTCGTGGTGGTGTCATCACTTGCCGTGTTGACCCAGACTTGAGCTGCATAGGCAGCTTTGCTGGGGTTGGCGACTACCAGCGAAGCGCTGCGCTTGTTGCTGGGCAACACGATGCGTGTGCTGTCGATGGTCAGTGCTGCCTGGGCAATGGGGGCCAGCAAGCTCAGGCATGTGGCGGCCACTGTGGCACGAAGTGCGGAGAAAAGAGGAGGCATGGACATGCGGAAAACCTGGACAGATGTGGCTTGATAGCGGTCCAGGCGCCTGTAAGCGCCTGGATTGATCGTTTAGCGGATGTCGACTAGGAAATCGACGCTGGTGTCGATTCTCCCTTCAGGCACGCTACCCGCTGTGGTCTTCAGTCGGGCGGTAAAGTGCATATCGGTTGGAAGGTTTTCGTCCAGGTCATGGGCATTGGATTCGGTCTCTGGTGGCAGCGGGGTGCTGCTCCGGTCGAGGATCTCCAAGGCTAGGTTGCTGGTGTAGCCAACACCACTTTGCAGTGCGTACAGCTTGCCAGTCGGGTCGGCACCGAAGCGCGGAGAGAACTTCACGAAGGCCTTCTTGGTGGGGTCGATGCTACAGGAGGCGTCAGGCGTGATGCGCAGGGAGAACGGCACCATTGCGGTGTTTTGATCCTCAGCAGTGAAGTCCCGCGTGCGGAAGTGGCCCAGATGGATAGGCTGGCTTGGGCCGCCTGGGTGTACCACTTCGATAGGGCAAGTGCCGCCAGTGGTGACGGTGCCCTGGAAATTGATAATGCCTGTATTGGCCATGGCCGCGGTGCTGGATAAGCTGATGGCTAATGCCACAAAGTGTTTTTTCACAATGATGTCCAAATGACGTGTTAAGTAAGGCCTCAAGCTGAACAACAACGATGCTCCGCTCGATGGCACGGCTGCAGAGTAGGCTGAATCAAGCACCTGATCTGTAGGAAAGTTCGCGTTGCTTGCCTGAATTTTACGACACGTCATTCGGTTTTTTACGAGCCCTGCCCGCCGCTGAAGCGAGTGGATAACAGCGCTTGGCGGTCAGTGAGTACTGCCGTGCCCTGGCTTGCTCAACAACTGCTTTTCCTGATGCCAGTCAAAGGGCTCGCCATTCTGTTCGGCTTCAAATCGATGCTCTTCCAATTGCTGGTACAGCGCCAGTTCTTCGTCTGGCATGAAGTGCAGGCAATCGCCAGCAAAGAACCACAACAGGTCGCGCGGTACCAGGTGTGCGATTTGCGGGTAGCGCTGGATTACCTGGCAGATCAGGTCTTGGCCCAGGTATTGGCTCTCCAGTGGGTCTTGTGGCAACAGCTTCAGCAGTTCGTCGAAGCGTTCGAGGAACAGGGCGTGGCTTTCTTCCGGCACCTGCTCTGCGTCACCCAGTGCAACCAGGATGGTGCGCAGGTGCTGGAGCAGTTGCAGGTGGTATTCCAGGTTGGGGTTGGCCATGGAATGGGTCCTCGGTATGGCTGAAACGGGGGGCGGAGTATACGCCGCGCCCCCTTTCGAGCGAAGGGTCAGCGCACCTTGCCCGGTTCAGCCAGCAACTGCGCCTTGTCGAATGCATCGACGTCGATCACTTTTCTGCGCGCGTTCTCGGCTTCGTGCAGACGCAGGCCTTCACCAGGCTGCAGCACTCCGGCCGCGAGGGCTGCGTCGATGGCGGACTGGCCGGCGGTTGATTGGACGTCCCCCTCCTTGATGGCTTGATGCAATGCCTTGCGCAGTGGCGCCGTGTCGTCCAGTAGATCGCTGGCTCGCTGCAGCGCTGCCACCGGGTCGCCTTCTGCCTGGGGCCTGTAGCAACCGGCCAGCAGCTCTTCCAGTGCAGGGTCACCCTTGCTGCGGCCGATCAGTTCGGCTACTTCGGCATCCAGTTCATCACTGGGGCCTGTATGACGACGGCCAAACGGAAACACCAGCACGCGCAGCGCGCAGCCCATGAAGCGGTTGGGGAAGTTGTCGAGCAGACGGTCCAGCGCATTTTCCGCCTGGCCGAGACTCTCCTCCATTGCCCAGCGCAACAGCGCTCGCATGTGCTCTGGGGAGCCCAGATCGTGATAGCGCTTGAGCGCGGCAGAGGCCAGGTACAAGTAGCTCAGCACATCACCCAGGCGTGCGCTCAGGCGTTCGCGGCGCTTGAGTGCCCCGCCCAGCAGCATCATCGACAAGTCGGCCATCAGTGCAAAGGCTGCCGCCTGGCGGTTGAGGGCGCGGAAGTAGCCCTGGCTCAGGGCATCGCCCGGCACTTTTTCCAGGTGGCCCAACCCCAGTCCATACACCAAGGTGCTGGCCGCATTGCCGGCGGCGAACATGATGTGCTTCAACAGCAGTTCATCGAACTCGATCAGCGCCTGGTCACGGTCTTCGCGAGCGGCCAGTGCCATCTCCTTGAGTACGAACGGGTGGCAGCGGATGGCGCCCTGGCCAAAGATCATCAGGTTGCGCGAGAGGATATTGGCGCCTTCGACGGTGATGAAGATCGGCGCCCCTTGCCAGTTGCGCCCCAGGTAGTTGTTGGGGCCCATGATGATGCCCTTGCCGCCGTGTACGTCCATGGCGTGCTGGATGCTTTCGCGGCCACGTTCGGTCAGGTGGTACTTGAGAATGGCCGACAACACCGAAGGTTTCTCGCCCAGGTCCACGGCCTTGGCCGTCAGCAAGCGGGCGCTGTCCATCAGCCAGGCGTTGCCGCCGATGCGGGCCAGCGATTCCTGGATACCTTCGAAGGCGGCCAGCGGCACGTTGAACTGTTCGCGAATATTCGCGTACTGGCCGGTCACCAGGCTGGTGTACTTGGCCGCGCCTGTGCCTACGGCTGGCAGCGAGATGGAACGGCCCACCGACAGGCAGTTCATCAGCATCATCCAGCCCTTGCCGAGCATGTCCTTGCCGCCGATGAGGAAGTCCAGGGGCACGAACACGTCCTTGCCACTGTTAGGGCCATTCATGAAGGCCGCGCCCAGTGGCAGGTGGCGCTTGCCGATTTCAACGCCAGGGGTATCGGTCGGGATCAGCGCCAGGCTGATACCGAGCTCTTCTTCTTCGCCAAGCAGATGGTCTGGGTCATAGGCCTTGAAGGCCAGGCCCAGCAGAGTAGCGACCGGGCCCAGGGTGATGTAGCGCTTCTCCCAGTTCAGGCGCAGGCCGATGACCTCTTTACCGTGCCATTGGCCTTTGCAGATGACACCCGTGTCAGGCATGGCGCCCGCATCGGAACCGGCCAGCGGGCCGGTGAGGGCGAAGCAAGGGATATCGTCACCGCGGGCCAGGCGCGGCAAGTAGTGGTTGCGCTGTTCGTCGGTACCATAATGCAGCAGGAGCTCGGCCGGGCCCAGTGAGTTGGGGACCATGACGGTGGAGGCCAGGTCGCCGCTGCGCGTGGCCAGTTTCATGGCCACCTGGGAATGGGCATGGGCAGAGAAGCCCTTGCCGCCGTACTCCTTGGGGATGATCAGGGCGAAGAAGCCATGCGTCTTGATGTGCTGCCAGGCCTCGGGCGGCAAGTCCATGTCCTGGCCGATTTGCCAGTCACTGACCATGGCGCAGAGCGCTTCGGTCGGGCCATCGATGAAGGCCTGTTCCTCTTCGGTGAGTTTCGGCGCCGGGTAGGCGAGCAGGGTGCGCCAGTCTGGGCGGCCGCTGAACAGCTCGCCATCCCACCACACGGTGCCAGCATCGATCGCTTCGCGTTCGGTTTGCGACATAGGCGGCAAGGTGCGCTGGAACCATTTGAACACAGGGCCCGTGAATACCTTGCGGCGCCAGTCAGGCAGCACCAGCAGCGCGGTTTTGGCTGCGAGTATCAGCCAGATCACCGCTAGCAGCCAGCCGGGGGCCTTGCTGAAGATACCCATCAGCAGCGTATAGATGGCGATGATGCCGAGTATCTGCAAGGGCGGCAGGCGCCGGTGCGTGAGGTACGCAGCGCCGATCACCAGAACCACCAACCACAACAGCAACATAATCACTCCTCCTTGGAACCAGGGGCTAGAGCTAACCCACAGAGCTTAGACGCAACGCTATGAACGGCATCGTCAGAACAGTGACAGGGTGTGGCAGCAGGAGTTTCAGGGCATCGTCTGTCTATGCTGGTACAGGCGGCGCAGGTCTGGAGTAGACTTCAGGCCTCTGCACTCATAAGGACGTTGCCATGCTGAAGATCTGGGGCCGCAAGAACTCGAGCAATGTGCGCAAGGCGCTGTGGATCGCCCACGAGCTGGGCCTCGACTTCGAATCCATCGATGCCGGCGGCGCTTTCGGCGTGGTCAACGAGCCGCACTACCGTGCACGCAACCCCAATGGCCTGGTGCCGATGCTCGAAGATGGCGACCTGACCCTGTGGGAGTCCAATACCATCGTGCGCTACCTCTGCGCCGAATATGGCCAAGAGCAGGGTTGGTACCTGGACGACCCGCGGCAGCGGGCCCTGGCAGACAAGTGGATGGACTGGACCACCTCGTCCTTCGCCACCCCGTTCCGCCCGTTGTTCTGGGGCCTGCTGCGCACGCCTGAAGACCAGCGCGACTGGGTGGCGATCAACGCCGCACACAAGCAGTGCGCGCAATTGCTGGCGATTGCCGATGAAACCCTGGCCAGGCAACCCTACCTTTCCGGTGACCAGATCGGCATGGGCGACATCCCACTGGGTAGCTTCATCTATGCCTGGTTCGAACTGCCCATCGAACGCCCGGCCATGTATCACCTGGAGGCCTGGTACGCGCGCCTCAAACAGCGCCCTGCCTATCAGGCAGCGGTGATGACAGCGCTGACTTGAACCTGCCTCGATAGTCACTATCAATACACATGACTGTACTTGTGCGGCCAGCCCTAGCACCATGGCCGCACTCACTGCGCCAGTGATTTGCCCTGGCGTGTCCTGACCTTTTCACTCGGTACGTGACCCGCTATGAGTTCTGCCCTGTCCATTCGACAGCTGACCAAAACCTACGGTAATGGCTTCCAGGCCCTCAAAGGCATCGATCTGGACGTCGCCGAAGGTGACTTTTTCGCCTTGCTCGGCCCCAACGGCGCCGGTAAATCCACCACCATCGGTATTCTTTCGACCCTGGTCAACAAGACCAGCGGCACGGTGAACGTGTTCGGCCACGACCTGGACCGCGAGCCTTCTGCGCTCAAGCGCTGCCTGGGCGTGGTGCCGCAGGAATTCAACTTCAACCAGTTCGAAAAGACCTTCGATATCGTCGTCACCCAGGCCGGCTATTACGGCATCCCACCCAAGCTTGCCAGGGAGCGCGCCGAGCAGTACCTGACCCAGTTGGGCCTGTGGGACAAGCGCGACGTGCAGTCGCGTTCGCTGTCGGGTGGCATGAAGCGCCGGCTGATGATTGCCCGTGCGCTGATCCATGAACCGCGCCTGCTGATTCTCGATGAGCCCACCGCTGGTGTGGACATCGAGCTGCGCCGGTCGATGTGGAGCTTCCTCACCGAGCTCAACCAGAAGGGCATCACTATCATCCTCACCACGCATTACCTGGAAGAGGCTGAGCAGCTGTGCCGTAACATCGGCATCATCGACCACGGCACCATCGTCGAGAACACCAGCATGCGCCAGCTACTGGGCAAGCTGCATGTCGAAACCTTCGTCCTCGACCTCAAGCAGGACCTGCCCGCCGCCCCTGTGCTACAGGGCTACCCGTGCCGGTTGATCACCCCGCATACCCTGGAGGTGCAGGTGGACAAGGACATCGGCATCACGGCGCTGTTCGGCCAGCTGGCGCTGCAGAACATCGAAGTGCAGAGCTTGCGCAACAAGACCAACCGACTTGAGGAGCTGTTCGTGTCCCTGGTGGAAAAAAACCTGTCGAAGGTGGCCGTATGAGTGTGGAACTGCGCACCAACTGGGTCGCCCTCAACACCATCGTCTACCGTGAAGTGCGGCGCTTCCTGCGGATCTGGCCACAGACCTTGCTGCCGCCAGCGATCACCATGGTCCTGTACTTCGTCATCTTCGGTAACCTGATCGGCCGGCAGATCGGCGACATGGGTGGTTTTACCTACATGGAGTACATCGTGCCCGGGTTGATCATGATGTCGGTGATCACCAACTCTTATGGCAATGTGGTGTCGAGTTTCTTCGGCAGCAAGTTCCAGCGCTCGATCGAAGAACTGATGGTGTCGCCGGTATCGCCGCACACCATTCTCGTCGGCTATGTGCTGGGCGGCGTATTGCGTGGGCTGGCAGTGGGGGTGATCGTCACGATCCTGTCGATGTTCTTTACTCACCTGCAGGTGCATCACCTTGGCGTCACTGTCGTCGTGGTGCTGCTGACGGCCACGATTTTCTCGTTGCTCGGCTTCGTCAACGCGGTGTTCGCACGTAACTTCGATGACATCTCGATCATCCCCACTTTCGTGCTGACGCCGCTGACGTACCTGGGCGGGGTGTTCTATTCGATCAACCTGCTGCCGCCGTTCTGGCAGGCCGTGTCAATGGCCAACCCGGTGCTGCACATGGTCAACTCGTTCCGCTACGGCATCCTAGGGGTGTCGGATATCAGCATTGGCACGGCGATCACCTTCATGCTGGTCGCCACTGCGGTGCTCTACACCCTCTGCATTCGCCTGCTGGTCAGCGGCCGCGGCATGCGTGCATGAGCATTTGAGCTTGCGCCGGCGCCACTGCCGGCCAACCCACCAGCGCCAGTACAGCATGGTGGTGAAGTAGGCGAGGATGCCCAGCACCACGCCGCACACCACCGAGCCCAGCAGGAAGGGTTGCCACACGGTCGACAGCTGGTCGGTGATCCATTCGAAGGTCAGTTCGTCGGGCAGTGTGCGCGGCGGAATTTGCAACAGCCAGGCGCCGGTCATGTAGGTGATGAAGAACACCGGTGGCATGGTCAGCGGGTTGGTCAGCCATACCAGGCTGACGGCGATTGGCAGGTTGCCACGTACCGGGATCGCCAACGCAGCGGCCAGCAGCATCTGCATGGGGATGGGGATCAGCGCTGCGAACAGCCCCACGCCCATGGCCCGAGCCACCGAGTGCCGGTTCAGGTGCCAGAGGTTCGGGTCGTGCAGCAATTTGCCGAAAAAGCGTAAGGACTTGTGTTCCCGAATGCTGGTCGGATCCGGCATGTAGCGTTTGAAAAGACGGCGCGGCATGTAGGCTCCCGGGGCGTTTATCGGGCCAGTATGCCTTGAATCCCTAACCGCCTCGTTTAGAGTTTGTGACAATTGTTGAGCAAGGTTTGCCAGCATTTGCGCTATGCCTCAGAAGGTCATTTCGCTTCTGGGGCTCTACCTTATGCGCACAGGGATGTTTGCGCTCGCACTCGGGCTGCTTTGCCTGGGTTTTCTTCCCGTATTGCCATCGGTCGGATGGCTGCTTGTGCTGTTGCTCGGCGCCGTCGCCAGCCTGTTCACCCGGTTGTGGCCATTGGGCTGCTTTGTGCTGGGGCTGTGCTGGGCGTGCTGGTCGGCCCAGCACGCGCTGGACGATCGGCTCGCGCCTGGGCTTGATGGCCGCACAGTGTGGCTGGAGGGCAGGGTAGCCGGCCTGCCGAGCCGCACTGCGCAAGGTGTGCGGTTCGAGCTGGAGCAGGCCGCTTCGCGGCGTGGCGCATTGCCACGGCGCTTGCAGCTGAGCTGGTACGACGGGCCGCCACTCAGGGCGGGCGAGCATTGGCGTTTGGCGGTGACCTTGCAGCGCCCTGCCGGGCTGCTGAACCCGCACGGGCCTGATCGCGAAGCACAGTTGCTGGCCCGGCGGATTGGCGCCACTGGCACGGTCAAGGCTGGGCAGGTGTTGAGCGCAGTGGCCGGTGGCTGGCGGGACGAACTGCGCCAACGCCTGCTGGCGGTCGATGCCAACGGCCGGCAGGCGGCGCTGGTGGCGTTGGTGCTTGGGGATGGCGGGGGCCTGGCCCGCGAGGATTGGCAGACGTTGCAGGCCACGGGTACGGTCCACCTGCTGGTGATCTCTGGGCAGCATATCGGCCTGGTCGCGGGCCTGCTGTATGGCTTGGTCGCCGGGCTGGCGCGGTGGGGGCTTTGGCCCGCACGGCTGCCCTGGTTGCCCTGGGCGTGTGGCTTGGCCATGGCGGCAGCACTGGCCTATGGCTGGCTGGCCGGCGCTGGCGTACCGGTACAGCGCGCCTGCCTGATGCTGGCCGTGGTGCTGCTCTGGCGCCTGCGTTTTCGCCACCTCGGCGCCATGCTGCCGTTGCTGCTGGCGCTGGTCGCGGTGCTGCTGGTTGAACCGTTGGCGGGGCTGTTGCCTGGGCTCTGGCTGTCGTTTTCTGCCGTGGCCATTCTTATCTATTGCTTCGGCGCCCGGTTGGGCGGCTGGCGGCCCTGGCAGGCCTGGACGCGCGCGCAGTGGGTGATCGCTATCGGTTTGCTGCCGGTGCTGCTGGCCACTGGTTTGCCGGTGAGCCTGAGCGCGCCGCTGGCCAACCTGCTGGCGGTGCCGTGGGTCAGCCTGGCGGTTTTGCCGTTGGCGTTGCTGGGTACGTTGCTTTTGCCCCTGCCGGGCTTCGGGGAGGCGCTGTTGTGGCTGGCTGGTGGCTTACTGGATGTGCTGTTCAGGGTGTTGGCCGTGGTAGCGGGCTGGCGGCCAGCCTGGGTGCCGCCGGCTCTGCCGCTGTGGGCCTGGGCGTTGGTTGGCGTGGCCGCGCTGTTGGTGTTGTTGCCCCGTGGCGTGCCCATGCGCGGGTTGGGTGGGGTCATGCTGCTGGCCCTGTGGGTACCCAGAGAGCCGGTGGCGGCAGGGCAGGTGGAAGTCTGGCAGTTGGATGTCGGCCAGGGGCTGGCGGTACTGCTGCGTACCCGTCATCACAGCCTGCTCTACGATGCCGGGCCGGCCAAGGGTGAGTACGACCTGGGCGAGCGGGTGGTGCTGCCAACCCTGCGCAAGTTGGGGGTGGGCAGCCTTGACCTGATGTTGATCAGCCACGCCCACGCCGACCATGCGGGCGGTGCTGGGGCTATCCACCGTGGGCTGCCGGTCAGGCGGATGCTGGGTGGCGAGGCGCTGGAGGGCCTGGCGCTGCAACCATGTGTCAGTGGGGAGCAATGGGAATGGGATGGCGTGCGCTTTTCGCTATGGCGTTGGGCTGAAGGGCAGAGCAGCAATGACCGCTCTTGTGTGCTGCTGGTCGAGGCACAGGGGGAGCGGCTGCTGTTGGCGGGGGATATGGAGGCGGGTGCCGAACGGTCATGGCTGGCGGCCCACGGGGCGACACGTATCGATTGGTTGCAGTCACCGCACCATGGCAGCCGTAGTTCGTCCACCGAGGCGTTTATCCGCGCTACGGCGCCGCGCGGGGTACTGATTTCGCGGGGGCGTAACAACAGTTTTGGTCATCCACATGCGCAAGTGGTCGAACGTTATCGGCGGCATGGGCTGGCGATTCATGATACGGCGGTGGAAGGGGCGTTGCGGTTGGTGTTGGGGGCGCAGGGGGCGGTGGAAGGTGTGCGCGGGCAGCGGCGGTTTTGGCGGGGTGGGGAATGAGTCCCTGAAGCGCTACCGCTGAAAACCCGGCAGCCAATTCCCTGACCTTCGGCAGATGAGCCCCCTGCGCTCCTATGATAGAGTGGCGGCCTTTTTCCGAAGGGGCGTTTACTGTGTGGGAATTGGTCAAGTCCGGTGGTTGGATGATGCTGCCGATCATTCTGAGTTCCATCGTTGCCATGGCTATCGTCGTCGAGCGCCTGTGGACCCTGCGCGCCAGCCGCGTGACCCCGCCACACCTGCTGGGCCAGGTCTGGATGTGGATCAAGGACAAGCAACTCACCAGTGACAAGCTCAAGGCCCTGCGCGCCGATTCGCCGTTGGGCGAAATCCTCGCTGCGGGCCTGGCCAACTCACGCCATGGTCGCGAGATCATGAAAGAGTGCATCGAGGAGGCCGCGTCGCGCGTCATCCACGACCTTGAGCGTTACATCAGCACCCTCGGCACCATTGCCGCGATGGCCCCGCTGCTGGGCTTGCTGGGCACCGTATTGGGCATGATCGACATCTTCAGCGCCTTCATGGGCTCGCAGATGACTGCCAATGCCGCTGTCCTGGCCGGCGGTATCTCCAAGGCACTGGTCACCACCGCAGCGGGCTTGATGATCGGTATCCCGGCGGTGTTCTTCCACCGCTTCCTGCTGCGCCGCATCGATGAGCTGGTAGTCGGCATGGAGCAAGAGGCGATCAAGCTGGTGGAAGTGATCCAGGGCGACCGCGAAGTCGAAGTGGCCGGAGGCAAGGCGTGAAGTTTCGGCGCAATCGCCAGCGGGAGAACGTCGACATCAACCTGGCGTCGTTGATCGACGTGGTGTTCGTCCTGCTGCTGTTCTTCGTGGTCACCACCACCTTCACCCGCGAGACCCAGCTGCGCGTCGAGCTGCCCGAGGCCGCCAGTGCCGAGCAGCCGCCGGCCGATGAGGGCAAGCGGGTGGAGATCACCATCAGCGCCGAGGGCGTGTATTCGGTGAACAACAACCTGCTGCCCAAGAGCGACCTGGCCACCTTGAGCGAGGCCATCGAGCAGGCGGCGGGCGGTGATCACAGCTTGCCACTGGCGATCAGCGCCGATGGCAAGACCCCGCACCAGGCCGTGGTTACCGCGATGGATGCGGCCGGCAAGCTCGGCTTCAGCCAGTTGCGCATGACCACCGTCGAGGCCGCCCAGGGGACGCCTTGATGGCCTTCGCCGACCGATTGCTCGCTGCCTGGTACGCCGGGCATCCGGCCCTGGCGCTGCTGCGCCCGCTCGAAGCCCTGTACCGCCGTGTGGTGATGCGCAAGCGTGCGCGTTTTCTCAGGGGTGAAAGCGTCAGCTACCGAGCCCCGGTGCCGGTCATCGTGGTGGGCAATATCACTGTGGGCGGTACTGGCAAGACGCCGATGATCCTCTGGCTGATCGAGCATTGCCGAAATCAGGGGCTCAAGGTCGGGGTGGTCAGCCGCGGTTATGGCGCCAAGCCCATGCATCTGCCCTGGCGCGTCGAGGCCGATCAGCGCGCCGAACAGGCCGGTGATGAACCGCTGTTGATCGTGCAGCGCACCGGCGTGCCGCTGATGATCGACCCTGATCGGTCCCGCGCCGTACAGGCGCTGCTGGCCAGCGAGCCGCTTGACCTGATCCTGTGCGATGACGGCATGCAGCACTACCGCCTGGCGCGCGACCTTGAGCTGGTGCTGATTGATGCCGCACGTGGCCTTGGCAATGGGCGTTGCCTGCCGGCCGGGCCACTGCGCGAACCGGTCGAACGCCTGCAAGAGGCCGATGCGGTGCTGTTCAACGGTGCCAGCGCTGATTCGCAGGCAGGTTTTTCCTTCCGCTTGCAGCCGTCTGCGCTGGTCAATGTGCGCAGCGGCGAACGTCTCGGCCTTGATCTGTTCCCGGCAGGCCAGCGCCTGCATGCGGTGGCGGGTATCGGTAACCCGCAACGTTTCTTCAATACCCTGCTGGGGCTAAACTGGCAGCCGGTGCCGCACCCTTTTGCCGACCACGCACAATTCAGCGCCGACCGCCTGTCGTTCACACCGCCATTGCCGCTGGTGATGACCGAGAAGGACGCGGTCAAATGCCGTGCCTTCGCTGCCAACGACTGGTGGTACCTGGCCGTCGAGGCGCAGCCGTCGCCGGCGTTCAGCGCCTGGTTCGACAGCCAGCTGCAACGCTTGCTGCCCGGGCACCATAAGCCCTGAGCCCCTATTCAATTGCCGGCCACCTGGCCTCAAGGAAGCTTCCATGGACACCAAACTGCTCGATATCCTGGCCTGCCCGATCACCAAAGGCCCGCTCAAGCTCAGCGCCGACAAGACCGAGCTGATCAGCAAGGGCGCGGGCCTGGCCTACCCGATCCGCGACGGCATCCCGGTGATGCTGGAAAGCGAAGCGCGTACCCTGACCGACGACGAGCGTCTGGACAAATGAGCCTGGACTACACCGTGGTGATTCCCGCCCGCCTGCGCTCCACGCGCCTGCCGGGCAAGCCGCTGTTAATGATCGCCGGCAAGCCGATGATCCAGCACGTGTGGGAACAGGCACGTAAAAGTGCTGCCAGCCGTGTAGTCATCGCCACCGACGATGCCAGTATCGTCGAGGCCTGCCAGGCGTTTGGCGCCGAAGTGCTGCTGACCCGCGCCGACCATGAGTCCGGCACCGATCGCCTGGCCGAAGTGGCGGCGCGTCTCGGCCTGCCTGCCGACGCCATCGTGGTCAACGTGCAGGGCGACGAGCCGCTGATCCCGCCGGTGATCATCGACCAGGTGGCGGCGAACCTCGCGGCCCACCCGGAAGCCGGCATCGCCACCCTGGCCGAGCCGATCCACGAGCCGCAGGCCGTGTTCAACCCCAATGCGGTCAAGGTCGTCAGCGACAAGAACGGCCTGGCCTTGAGTTTCAGCCGTGCGCCGCTGCCCTGGGCGCGTGATGCCTTCGCCAAGGGCCGCGACCAACTGCCCGAAGGTGTGCCCTACCGCCGTCACATCGGCATGTATGCCTACCGCGTGGGCTTTTTGCAGGACTTCGTCGGCTGGGGCCCGTGCTGGCTTGAGCAGACCGAGGCGCTGGAGCAGTTGCGCGCCCTGTGGCATGGCGTGCGCATTCATGTCGAAGACGCCATCGAGGCGCCCGCCGTGGGTGTCGACACCCCTGAAGACCTGGAGCGCGTAAGGCGCCTGCTGGAGGCTTGATGCGCGTCCTGTTCGTTTGCCTGGGCAACATCTGCCGCTCGCCCACCGCCGAGGGCGTGCTGCGTCATCAGTTGCAGGCCGCAGGGCTTGCCGAGCAGGTGCACGTGGCGTCGGCTGGTACCGGTGACTGGCACGTCGGCAAGGCCCCAGACGGCCGTACCTGCAAGGCCGCGCTGGCCCGCGGGTATGACCTTTCGCAGCAACGCGCCCAGCAGGTGAGCGTGGCGCACTTTGCCGAGTACGACCTGATCCTGGCCATGGACGAGAGCAACCTGAGCCACTTGCGTGCCCTGCGCCCGCATTCGGCGTCAGGTGAGCTCGACCTTTTCCTGCGCCGCTATGGCGCAGAGCTGGATGAGGTGCCAGACCCGTACTACGGTGGCGCCGCCGGTTTCGAGCAGGTGCTGGACCTGATCGAGGTGGCGTGCCAGGCATTGGTGGTGGAAATCAAGGGGCGGTTATGACAGCGCTGTGGCAGGAGCAGGTTTCGCTCAAGCCTTTCAATACCTTCGGCATTGACGTCAAGGCCCGGCATTTCAGCCAGGTGCATGATGATGACGAGGTGCGCGAAGCGCTGGCCCAGGCGCAGCAGCGCGGGCTGCCGGTGCTGGTCATCGGCGGTGGCAGTAACCTGCTGTTGACCGGTGATATCGATGCGCTGGTGCTGCACATGGCCAGCCGTGGCCGCCGCGTGCTGAGCGATGATGGCGAGCGCGTGGTGGTTGAAGCCGAGGCGGGTGAGCCTTGGCACCCGTTCGTGCAGTGGACGCTGGCGCAAGGTTTTTGCGGGCTGGAAAACCTCAGCCTGATCCCGGGCACCGTGGGCGCAGCACCGATGCAGAACGTGGGCGCCTATGGCGTCGAGATCAAGCATGTGTTCGCCGGCTTGACTGCGCTGGATCGCCAGACCGGTGAGTTGCGTGACTTTGGTCTGGAGGAGTGCGCCTTTGGCTATCGTGACAGCCTGTTCAAGCGTAACCCTGGCCGCTGGTTGATCTTGCGGGTGCGCTTTGCACTGAGCCATACGCTGCAGGCTCACCTGGATTATGGGCCGGTGCGCCAGCGCTTGGTGGAGCAGGGCGTTGAGCAGCCCAGCGCGCAGGCGATCAGTGATGCCATCTGCAGTATTCGCCGGGAGAAGTTGCCGGACCCGGCCGAATTGGGCAATGCCGGGAGTTTTTTCAAGAACCCGGTGGTCTCTGCTGACCTTGTCGAGGGTATTCGTGGGCGTTTCCCGGGCGTTGTGGCTTACCTTCAGGCTGATGGCCAGGTGAAGTTGGCGGCGGGGTGGCTGATCGAGCAGGCGGGCTGGAAGGGGTATCGCGATGGCGATGCGGGCGTGCATCGGCTGCAGTCGTTGGTGCTGGTCAACTATGGCCAGGCGAGCGGGGCGCAGTTGCATGACTTGGCGCGGCGCATCCAGGCGGACATCCGCGAGCGGTTCGGGGTTGAGCTCGAGATGGAGCCTAATCTGTACTGATTGTTTGGCGCGGGCCGTTCCTGCGGCCGCGCAACCACCAGGCCACTAGGCAAGAAAAAGCCCCGCCAGTTCGCACTGGCGGGGCTTTTTCATTCAGCCGTTGGCATCAACCGTGATGAGGCTTGTGCTCATCAGCGGTTTCCAGGGCCGGCTCTGCAGCTTCCTGCGCGGCCTTGGCAGCAGCTTCAGCTTCACGCTTGCGGCGACGCACTTCACGTGGGTCGTTCGGCGCGCGGCCGTTGGCCAGCATGACGGTAGCAGCTTCAACCACGGCAGGTGCTTCGACCGGTGCAGGCTCGACAACAACTGGCGCTGGCTCCACGACCACTTCGGGTTGCGCTTCGACAACCACGGCAGCCTGCTCGGCAACCACGGCTTCTTCAACGGCTACCGGCGCCTGTTCGATTTCGCCGGCTTCAACTGCTGGCGCTTCGACTGGGGCTTCGACAGGCGCTTCGGCAACGACCACCGCTTCAGCGGCAGGGGCCGCTTCGACGACTGGCTGCGGCGTCACTTCGACCACGGGCTCGGCGCTGGCCTCGACCACGGCGACAGGCTCGCTGAAAGGCTGCTCGACCACTGGGGCAACAGCAACTTCCTCGGCCTGTGTAACAGCTTCGGCCTGCTCGGACGGTTTTGCCGCTTCGCTGTTGTCGGTTTCGACGACTTCGGCGGTGGCGCGCTCGGCCTGCTGGTTGGCTTGCGCTTCGGCATCGGCGCTGATGTTGCTGCTGGCAACAGCTGCGGTGACGGCCAGGCCGGCAGCCAGTTCGGCACCCAGCTCGGTGGCCTGGTGCTGTTGTGGCTGCTCTTCGCTGCCTTCGTCTTCGCTGCCTTCGATCAGCTCACCGTTGGCATTGCGCTGACGCTCGCGACGGTTGCTGCGACGACGCTGGCCGCGGGAACGGCGACGTGGACGCTCGCCATCTGCGCCTTCCTGCTCGTCCTGCAGCAGTTCATCGTTCGGCAGTTGCTCTTCGGCAAGCTCAGCAGCCTGCTCGGCCGCTTCTTCGGTGGCACGTGGCTGGCGCTCTTCACGCGGCGGGCGTGGGGCACGCTCTTCGCGTGGGGCGCGTTCTTCACGAGGGGCACGCTCTTCACGCGGTGCACGTTCTTCGCGAGGTGCACGCTCTTCACGCGGTGCGCGTTCCTCACGAGGGGCACGTTCTTCACGCGGTGCACGTTCCTCACGTGGTGCACGTTCTTCACGGGCTACACGCTCTTCACGTGGCTGGCGCTCTTCGCGTGCAACCGGTGCCGGCATGGCCTCCAGTGGCTCGCGCAGTTCGCGTACCGGGCGCTCTTCGCGGTTGCCACGACGGTCTTCGCGTGGCTGGCGTGGTTGGCGCTCTTCGCGAGGTGCGCGTTCTTCACGCGGGGCACGTTCTTCACGTGGCGCGCGTTCTTCGCGAGGCTGGCGCTCTTCACGCGGGGCGCGCTCGGCACGCTCTTCGCGTGGTTTGCGCTCTTCGTCGCGGCGGCCATTGCGGTTGCGGCTCTGCTGACGGCCGTTACGGCGTTCTTCGTTGCGTGGCGTGCGATCAGCGGCTGGCTTTTCGGCCGTGACGGCCGGTGCGGCGACCGGTTCGTCCTTGCCGGCGAACAGGCTGACCAGCGACTTGACCAGGCCTTTGAACAGGCTCGGCTCTGGGGCGCTTGGCGCTGGGGCTACCGGTGCGGCGGGCTGCTGAGGCTCTTCGACAGCGCTCGGCACCGGCGCACTGGTGCGGGCCGGGGCGGTCTTGACCGCAGCTTCCTGGCGAACCAGGGTGCGCGTGGCGGCGGGTACCGGCGTCGCTTCTTCGGTCTCGGTGGCGGCGATCTCGTAGCTGGACTGGTTGTTCAGCACTTCCGGGTTGTCATCGCGCAGGCGCTGGACTTCGAAGTGCGGGGTTTCCAGGTGATCGTTCGGCAGGATGATGATGCGTGCGCGGGTGCGCAGTTCGATCTTGGTGATCGAGTTGCGTTTCTCGTTGAGCAGGAACGCGGCGACCGGGATCGGCACCTGGGCGCGCACTTCGGCGGTGCGGTCTTTCAGGGCTTCTTCTTCGATCAGGCGCAGAATGGCCAGCGACAGCGATTCGACGTCACGGATGATGCCGGTGCCCGAGCAGCGTGGGCAGACGATGCCGCTGCTTTCGCCCAGCGATGGGCGCAGGCGCTGACGGGACATTTCCAGCAGGCCGAAGCGCGAGATGCGACCCACTTGCACGCGGGCACGGTCGGCTTCGAGGCATTCACGCACACGCTCTTCAACGGCGCGCTGGTTCTTGGCCGGGGTCATGTCGATGAAGTCGATGACGATCAGGCCGCCGATGTCGCGCAGACGCAGTTGGCGGGCGATTTCCTCGGCCGCTTCCAGGTTGGTCTGCAGGGCGGTTTCCTCGATGTCGCTGCCTTTGGTGGCGCGCGCCGAGTTGATGTCGATGGAGACCAGGGCTTCGGTCGGGTCGATCACGATCGAGCCGCCGGACGGCAGGTCGACGACACGCTGGAAGGCGGTTTCGATCTGGCTTTCGATCTGGAAGCGGTTGAACAGTGGCACGCTGTCTTCGTACAGCTTGACCTTGCTGGCGTACTGCGGCATCACCTGGCGGATGAAGGTCAGGGCTTCTTCCTGGGCGTCGATGCTGTCGATCAGCACTTCGCCGATGTCCTGACGCAGGTAGTCGCGGATGGCGCGGATGATGACGTTGCTTTCCTGGTAGATCAGGAACGGCGCAGCGCGGTCAAGGGAGGCTTCCTTGATGGCGGTCCACAGCTGCAGCAGGTAGTCGAGGTCCCACTGCATTTCTTCGCTGCTGCGGCCAAGGCCGGCAGTGCGCACGATCAGGCCCATGTCGCCCGGCACGGTCAGGCCGTTCAGGGCTTCGCGCAGTTCGTTGCGCTCTTCGCCTTCGATGCGGCGGGAGATGCCGCCAGCGCGTGGGTTGTTGGGCATCAGCACCAGGTAGCGACCGGCCAGGCTGATGAAGGTGGTGAGGGCGGCGCCTTTGTTGCCGCGCTCTTCCTTCTCGACCTGGACGATGACTTCCTGGCCTTCGCTGAGGACGTCTTTGATGTTGACGCGGCCTTCGGGGGACTTCTTGAAGTACTCGCGGGAGATTTCTTTCAGCGGCAGGAAGCCGTGACGTTCGGAACCGAAGTCGACGAAGGCGGCTTCGAGGCTAGGTTCGATGCGGGTGATCTTGCCTTTGTAGATGTTGGCCTTTTTCTGCTCACGCGCGCCGGACTCGATGTCCAGGTCGTAGAGGCGTTGGCCGTCCACCAGGGCTACACGCAACTCTTCGGGTTGAGTTGCGTTAATCAGCATTCTTTTCATGTTGTACCGTCGGTTTCCGGGCTGCCGGAAACGGCGTTCGGCACACACGACGTCTCATGGTCGGTGCCAAGGTGCGCAAAGGGTGGCGGGCCACCCCCGTGTCGAGCGACGTTCGGCACCAGCCGGTTGCCCAGCCTGCCGTTGTCACGACGACGCGTCCTGTTTGCTGCGGTGCCTACCAGGCCCTTGTGGCTTTCGAATAGGTATCCGAATCAACCCAGCGGGCCAAGTGCACTCAGTCAGGAGGAGGAATCAACCTTCAGCCGTGGACGCCCGGAGGCATCTGTTTCAGGACCTTATCCGCTCGCCGGCCATTTCAGTGGGCCGGTGGCCGGACGCGGTGCTACACGGTCCGAGGGCTGTGCATCTCCACCCTGCACGTATCCCTGATAATTCGGGTGCTGCCGCGCGCTGAATCCGCAACGGGTTGCATTTTTCGCCAGCGCAGGTTGAGCGCTGGCGCCATTCATGTCCAAGGCAGGTATTTCCGAAGCATTCGCCGTGCGTTGCGTGCAAACGTCGGGGCGGGCAGAGGTGCAGCGAAAAGAAGCGGGTAAGCAGGTGAAACACCGCACTTGTCGTTTTTTTTCAGTCTTCTCTACACAGCGCTGGTGGCGATTCCAGGCAATTCGGTAAACTGGCGAAAACCCCGTAGGACGGCCTCGCGTCCTGGAGAATTGCGAAGGTCAGGGACCGGCGAAGAGCCTGGTGCCGCTGGCCTGCCGCTTTTGGCGGCGTTCGCGACTATAGCAGCAATGATTAAGTGCTTCAATTCCATAAAAAATTGTTATGATCCCTTGATGACGACCAATACCCCTCCGACTTCCGGCGTTCAGCTGATCGAAGTCGCGCCGGAGCTTGCCGGCCAACGCATCGACAATTTCCTCATCACGGCGCTCAAGGGCGTGCCCAAGACCTTGGTTTACCGCATCCTGCGCAAGGGTGAGGTGCGGGTCAACAAAGGGCGCGTCAAGCCTGAATACAAAATTCAGGCTGGCGATATCGTACGGGTACCGCCCGTCCGCTTGCCTGAGCGTGATGCACCTGCGCCCGTAGCCCAGGGGCTGCTGCAGCGCCTTGAAGCGGCGATTGTCTACGAAGACAAGGCGCTCATCGTGATGAACAAGCCGGCGGGTATCGCCGTGCATGGCGGCAGTGGCCTGAGTTTCGGGGTGATCGAGGCGTTGCGTCAGCTGCGCCCGGATGCCAAGGAGCTTGAGCTGGTGCATCGCCTGGACCGCGACACGTCCGGCCTGCTTATGATCGCCAAGAAGCGCAGCATGCTGCGCCACCTGCATGCCGCCCTGCGCGGTGATGGTGTCGACAAGCGCTACATGGCGTTGGTGCGTGGCCACTGGCCGACCGCGAAGAAGCAGGTCAATGCGCCGTTGCTCAAAAGCAACCTGCGCTCTGGCGAGCGTATGGTCGAGGTCAACGAGGAGGGCAAGGAGGCGCTGACCCTGTTCCGCGTGCTGCGCCGTTTCGGTGAGTTCGCCACCATTGTCGAAGCGCGTCCGATCACCGGCCGTACCCATCAGATCCGCGTGCACACCTTGCATGCCGGGCACATGATCGCCGGCGACAGCAAGTACGGCGACGAAGACTTCAGTCGCGAGATTCGTGAGCTGGGTGGCAAGCGCCTGTTCCTGCATGCCTATGCCCTGACCGTGCCACTGCCTGACGGTGGCGAGCTCAAGCTGGAGGCGCCGGTGGATGAAGTGTGGGCCAAGACTGTAGAGCGTTTGAGTGCGTCCTGAGCGATGAAAAAGTCTTATGAGCTGCTGATCTTCGACTGGGACGGCACCTTGGCCGACTCCATCGGGCGCATCGTCGAGGCCATGAATGCTGCCGCCGAGCGCGCCGGTGAGGCGCCGAGTCACGATGACGCGGTCAAGGGCATCATCGGCCTGGCCCTGGGCGAGGCGATCCATACGCTGTATCCGCACCTGACACTCGTGCAGCTCGAGCGTTTTCGGCAGCACTATGCCGACATCTACACGGCGCTTGATCAAAAGCCGTCGCCGTTGTTCGAGGGTGTGGTCGAGTCGCTGGATGCCTTCCGTGCCGAGGGTTACCGCTTGGCGGTAGCAACTGGCAAGGCCCGTCGAGGCCTGGATCGGGTGCTCAGGGCCAATGGCTGGGAGCAGTTCTTCGATATCACCCGCGCCGCCGACGAGACCCGTGGCAAGCCACACCCGCTGATGCTCGAGGAGATTCTCAGCCATTGCGGTGTCGAACCTGGGCGCGCGTTGATGGTCGGTGATTCGGCGTTTGATCTGCAGATGGCCAGCAATGCGGGCATGCACTCGGTGGCTGTCGGCTATGGCGCGATGTCGCTGCAGGCACTGGCCGAGTTCGGCCCGCAGGTGTGCATTGATCATTTCTCCCAGTTGCGTGAGTGGCTGGTCGGTTCCGCGTAATTTCACTTCCAAGGCAGGTGAGCATGGCAGACGAATGGAAAGCCCCTGAGTCCGAACCCGAGGAGCGCGAAGAGCGCAAGAGCTGGAGGCTGTTGGAAAAAACCCTGCTGGCGAGTGTCCAGGAGCAGCGCCGCGCACGGCGCTGGGGGATTTTCTTCAAGCTGCTGACCTTCGTTTACCTGTTCGGCATGCTGGTCTTGTTCACGCCGTTGATGGACATGGACAAGGCCGCCTCGCGCAGCGCCAGCCATACGGCATTGATCGAGGTGCGCGGCGTGATTGCCGATCAGGAGGCCGCCAGTGCCGACAACCTCGTCAAGAGCCTGCGTGAGGCGTTCAAGGACGCCAAGACCAAGGCCGTGGTGCTGCGAATCAACAGCCCGGGTGGCAGCCCGGTGCAGGCGGGCTATGTCTATGACGAGATTCGCCGGCTGCGTGCCGAGTACCCGGCGATCAAGCTGTATGCAGTGATCACCGACCTGGGGGCTTCCGGTGCCTATTACATCGCCAGTGCGGCGGATGAGATCTATGCCGACAAGGCCAGCCTGGTTGGCTCCATTGGGGTGACGGCGGCGGGTTACGGGTTTGTCGGTTCGATGGAGAAGCTGGGGGTCGAGCGGCGCACCTATACCGCAGGTGAGCACAAGGCCTTCCTTGATCCGTTCTCGCCAGAGAAGCCTGATGAGCGGGCTTTCTGGCAGGGCGTGCTGAATACCACGCACCAGCAGTTCATCGCCATGGTCAAGCAGGGGCGGGGTGATCGGCTGAAGGATAAGGAGCACCCGGAGCTGTTCAGTGGGCTGATCTGGTCGGGCGAGCAGGCCAAGGCGCTTGGCTTGGTGGATGGCTTGGGCAGTGCCAGCTATGTGGCGCGGGAAATTGTCGGCGAGAAGGAATTGGTGGATTTCACGGTTCAGGAATCGCCGTTTGACCGGTTCTCCAAGCGGATCGGCGCCAGTGTGGCTGAGCACCTGGCCATGTACATGGGGTTCCAGGGGCCTTCTTTGCGCTGAGGGTTGGCCGTTGGTTGTACGGCACCCTTTTGCAGTACCCATGGAGGTCGAGCACCGCTCGATCTCCATGGGTGCTAAAAATGCGGGATCGAACTACGGAATCACCACCCCTTCCTTGGTCAGCATGTCTACCAGCCGAATCAGCGGCAACCCGACCAGGCTGGTCGCATCGCACCCATGCGTGCTTCGAAACAAACTCACCCCCAGCCCTTCGGCCTTGAAGCTCCCTGCGCAATCCAGCGGCTGTTCCGCCGCCACGTAGCGCTCCACGCGCTCTCGGCTCAGTTCCCGCATCGTCACCGTAAACGGCACGCAATCGACCTGGCATTGCCCTGTAGCGCTATTGAGCAGCGCCAGCCCGGTCAGGAAGGTGACCTGCTGCCCGCTGGTCTCCAGCAGTTGCTCGCAGGCCCGCTCGAAGCTCAAGGGCTTGCCAAGGATCTGTTCGCCCAGCACGGCCACCTGGTCCGAGCCGATGATAAGGTGCCCGGGGTGGCTGCCCGCCAGTGCCTCGGCCTTTTGCCTGGCCAGGCGCCGAACCAGCTCCACGGCAGGCTCGTCACCCAGGCGCTGCTCGTCTATATCGGGGCTTTCCCAGGTGAAGGGCAGGCGCAGGCGGGCGAGCAGTTCGCGTCTGTAAGGTGAACTGGAAGCCAGTAATAAGGGCAGCATGGTAGACTCCTGATCTGTTGTACTCATCCTATCACGCGATTTGCCGCCGAATTTCCTTTGACAGGGGCGGGGGCCATCCCTAGAATGCTGCGCCTATGTTGAATGACCCGATTCCACCTCACGTTGACCCGCGCAAATTAGCCGATCGTGGCGTAACCCTTAACGGTTCGCTGCAACTCGCTGATTTGGAAAGACTCTGCGACCCGCTTTCCGACAATGTCGGTATGGTGCAGGCGAAATTAAATTTTGAACGAGATGAACAGCACGTGGTGGTTATCCACAGCGAGCTTGACGTCGAGGTCAAGATGGTTTGCCAGCGTTGTCTTGAGCTGGTCACCCTGCCGATCCACAGCGAATGTACTTACGCCGTGGTAAAGGAGGGTGCGAATACCCAGTCGTTGCCGAAAGGCTATGACGTGCTGGAACTGGGCGAAGATCCATTGGATCTGCAGGCGTTTATCGAGGAGGAGCTTCTGCTCGCCTTGCCAATCGTGCCTGCTCATCATCCGGAAGAATGCCAGCAGCCGGCGGGCGCAGACGAGCCCGATTCGAGCAAGGACGAGGTATCGCGGTCCAACCCGTTCAGTGTTTTGGCGCAGTTAAAGCGTGACCCAAACGTTTAGGAGTTAATCAATTATGGCTGTTCAGCAGAACAAAAAATCCCGCTCTGCCCGTGACATGCGCCGTTCGCACGACGCCCTGTCGGAAAACGCGCTGTCGGTAGAGAAAACCACCGGTGAAATTCACCTGCGCCACCACGTATCGCCAGAAGGCGTATACCGTGGTCGCAAAGTGATCGACAAGGGCGCTGACGAGTAATCCTTGTCCGCTCAGATCATCGCGATCGACGCAATGGGCGGGGACTTCGGTCCCCGCAGCATTGTCCAGGCTAGCATTGCCTGCCTTTCGGCTACCCCCTCGCTGCACCTGACCCTCGTCGGTCAACCCTCCCTCCTTGAAGATCTTGTCAGCGGCCTTGCAGCTGCGGATCGCGCGCGCCTGCAGATTGTCGCGGCAAGCGAGGTGATCGGTATGGACGAGCGGCCTTCACAGGCGTTGCGCGGCAAGCCGGACTCGTCGATGCGCATTGCGCTCGAACTGGTGCGTGACGGCAAGGCCCAGGCCTGCGTGAGTGCCGGAAATACCGGGGCGCTGATGGCGTTGTCGCGCTTCGTGCTCAAAACCCTGCCGGGTATCGATCGGCCCGCCATGGTGGCGGCGATCCCGACCCAGGCGGGGTACTGCCAGTTGCTCGACCTGGGCGCCAATGTCGATTGCAGTGCCGAGAACCTTTACCAGTTCGCCGTGATGGGCTCGGTGGCTGCCCAGGCCTTGGGCGTTCATCGCCCGCGCGTGGCGCTGCTGAACATCGGCACCGAGGACATCAAGGGCAACCAGCAGGTCAAGCTGGCGGCCACGTTGCTGCAGAACGCCCGCGGCCTTAACTATGTGGGTTTCGTCGAAGGCGATGGCCTGTACCGTGGCGAGGCGGATGTGGTGGTGTGCGACGGCTTTGTCGGCAACATCCTGCTCAAGTCCAGCGAAGGCCTGGCGACGATGATCGGTGCGCGCATCGAGGCGTTGTTCAAGGGCGGAGTGCTGGCCCGTGCTGCCGGCGCCTTGGCCATGCCATTGCTCAAGCGCCTGCAGGCCGACCTGGCGCCCGCGCGGCACAATGGTGCAAGCTTTCTGGGGTTGCAGGGTATCGTCATCAAAAGCCATGGCTCGGCGGGCGTGCAGGGGTTTCAGAGCGCCATTCAGCGCGCGTTGATCGAGATCCAGGAAAACCTGCCCCAGCGGCTGCATGGTCGCCTTGAAGACCTGTTGCCTTAGGCATTTCGCCGATGAAGTGCTTAAATGTGACCGCTTGGTCCGCGTATCCATCCAAGTTTTCAGATTCCGCGCCAGGCTAACGCCCGGCGTACCCTATCCGACGACAAGATCATAAGGGCTTGTTCAATGTCTGCATCCCTCGCATTCGTCTTTCCTGGTCAAGGTTCCCAGTCGCTGGGCATGCTCGCCGAACTCGGCGCCCAGAAGCCGGTGATCGTCGAAACCTTCAAGGAAGCTTCCGAAGCTTTGGGCTACGACCTGTGGAAGCTGGTCCAGGAAGGTCCGGAAGAGCAACTCAACCAAACCGACAAGACCCAGCCGGCCATCCTTACCGCCTCTATCGCCTTGTGGCGCCTGTGGCTGGAAGAGGGCGGCGCAAAGCCTGCGTTCGTTGCGGGCCATAGCTTGGGTGAATACAGCGCGCTGGTCGCCGCTGGCAGCCTGTCGCTGAAAGACGCAGTCAAGCTGGTCAAGCGCCGTGGTGAACTGATGCAGGAGGCTGTGCCGGCCGGTCACGGCGCCATGGCCGCAATTCTTGGCCTGGGCGACGATGAAGTGAAGGCCATTTGCGTCGAAGCGGCCGAAGATGAAGTGGTCAGTGCAGTGAACTTCAACTCTCCGGGCCAGGTAGTCATTGCCGGTAACGTTGCGGCGGTGAACCGTGCCATCGAGTTGTGCAAGGCCAAAGGCGCCAAGCGTGCCTTGCCGCTGCCGGTCAGCGTGCCATCGCACTGCGCCTTGATGAAGCCTGCCGCCGAGCGTTTTGCCGAGTCGGTCAACGCCATCGAGTGGAAGGCCCCGCAGATCCCGGTGGTGCAGAACGTCACCGCCGCCATCGCCGCCGACCTCGATGCGCTCAAGCACGACCTGCTGGCGCAGCTGTACCAGCCCGTGCGCTGGGTCGAATGCGTACAGACCCTGGCCGCCAATGGCGCCGTCAATCTTGTTGAATGCGGCCCAGGCAAAGTCCTTGCCGGCCTCAACAAGCGTTGCGCCGACGGCGTGACCACCTACAACCTCAATACCCCTGATGCCGTCGCCGCCACCCGCGCGGCGCTGGCCTGAATTGGAGAAGCTTGCATGAGCCTGCAAGGTAAAGTTGCACTGGTCACCGGCGCCAGCCGTGGCATTGGCCAGGCCATCGCCCTCGAACTGGGCCGCCAGGGCGCGACCGTGATCGGCACCGCCACGTCCGCCTCCGGTGCCGAGCGCATCGGCGCTACCCTGAAAGAGCACGGCATCACCGGTACCGGCATGGAGCTGAACGTGACCAGCGCCGAGTCCGTCGAAGCGGTGCTGGGCGCCATCACCGCGCAGTTCGGTGCACCGGCCATCCTGGTCAACAACGCAGGTATCACGCGCGACAACCTCATGCTGCGCATGAAGGACGACGAGTGGTTCGACGTGATCGACACCAACCTGAACAGCCTCTACCGTCTGTCCAAGGGCGTGCTGCGCGGCATGACCAAGGCGCGTTGGGGTCGTATCATCAGCATCGGCTCGGTCGTCGGTGCCATGGGTAACGCTGGTCAGGCCAACTATGCCGCCGCCAAGGCTGGCCTGGAAGGCTTCAGCCGCGCCCTGGCGCGTGAAGTGGGCTCGCGAGGCATCACCGTCAACTCGGTGACCCCAGGCTTCATCGACACCGACATGACCCGTGAGCTGCCAGAAGCGCAGCGTGAAGCCCTGCAGACCCAGATTCCGCTGGGCCGCCTGGGCCAGGCCGAGGAAATCGCCAAGGTGGTTTCCTTCCTGGCGTCCGACGGCGCAGCCTATGTGACCGGTGCTACCGTGCCGGTCAACGGCGGGATGTACATGTAAAACTGCAACTCAATGTGACGGATTTCGTAAAAAAAGAGTCATACTGCGAGCCTAAAATCCGTTATAAAGCTGCAACCAGATTCCAGGCAGAGGGTCGGGTGACTAATTCGAAGGTGCGTTTAGCTTGAAAAGCGAACGTCTTTCTATAAAATTGGTCACCGGCCAGCTGCCTGACATATGTCCATTAGGAGTGAAAACTAGGTATGAGCACCATCGAAGAACGCGTCAAGAAAATCGTCGCCGAGCAACTGGGCGTCAAGGAAGAGGAAGTGACCAACGAGAAGTCCTTCGTCGATGACCTGGGTGCCGATTCGCTTGACACCGTTGAGCTGGTGATGGCTCTGGAAGAGGAATTCGAGACCGAAATCCCAGACGAAGAAGCCGAGAAGATCACTACCGTTCAAGCCGCTATCGACTACGTCAACAGCCACAAGGCCTAAGACGTTTTAGTCGACGCTACTTGTCGGGAAAAACCGCACTGCCTTTGCTGGCGTGCGGTTTTTTCTTTGCGAGCCCCCCTTGGCTCAAGGGTATCGTTCACCGCGCACCGAGAGCCTGTTGTCATTTCATTCCATCGCATGAATGCAATGCCAAGAGACTCTGTTATTAGAAAAGGAGAGTACTGTGTCGCGTAGACGCGTCGTGGTCACCGGTATGGGTATGCTGTCACCACTGGGTACCGATGTACCGAGTACCTGGCAGGGCATTCTGGCTGGCCGCAGTGGCATCGGTCCGATCGAACATACGGATCTGGCTGCCTACTCCACCCGTTTCGGCGGCTCGGTGAAAGGCTTCGAGGTCGAGCAGTACCTGTCGGCCAAAGAGGCCCGCAAGCTTGACCTGTTCATCCAGTACGGCCTGGCGGCCGGTTTCCAGGCGGTGCGTAATGCCGGCCTGGAAGTGACCGACGCCAACCGCGAGCGTATTGGCGTGGCCATGGGCTCAGGCATCGGCGGCTTGACCAACATCGAAGAAACCAGCCGGACCTTGCATGAGCAAGGCCCGCGGCGCATTTCGCCGTTCTTCGTGCCGGGTTCGATCATCAACATGATCTCCGGCTTCCTGTCGATCCACCTGGGGCTGCAGGGGCCGAACTACGCCATTGCCACCGCCTGCACCACGGGCACCCACTGCATCGGCATGGCCGCGCGCAACATCGCCTACGGTGAAGCCGACGTGATGATCGCCGGTGGCGCCGAGATGGCCGCTTGCGGCCTGGGCATGGGCGGCTTCGGTGCCTCGCGCGCGCTGTCGACCCGTAACGATGAGCCAAGCCGTGCCAGCCGTCCTTGGGACAAAGGCCGTGACGGCTTTGTGCTGTCCGACGGTGCTGGTGCGCTGGTTCTCGAAGAGCTTGAGCACGCCAAGGCCCGTGGCGCGACCATCTATGCCGAGCTGGTTGGTTTCGGCATGAGCGGCGACGCCTACCACATGACCTCGCCACCCGATTCCGGTGAAGGTGCTGCCCGTTGCATGGCCAATGCCCTGCGCGACGCCGGCATCCAGCCTGAAGAGGTCAGCTACATCAACGCCCATGGCACCTCGACCCCGGCGGGCGATGTGGCCGAAGTGGCTGCGATCAAGCGTGTGTTCGGCGAGCATGCCTACAAGCTCGCGGTCAGCTCGACCAAGTCGATGACTGGCCACTTGCTGGGGGCTGCGGGCGCGGTGGAAGCGATCTTCAGCGTACTGGCAATCAACAGCCAGATGGCGCCGCCGACCATCAACCTGGATGAGCCGGACGAGGGCTGTGACCTCGACTTCGTGCCGCACCAGGCGCGCAGCATGCCGATCGACGTGGTGCTGTCCAATTCGTTTGGCTTTGGTGGCACCAACGGCTCGCTGGTGTTCCGCCGGTTCGCTGGTTGATGCACAGCTGGCTCGACGGCCAGCCGGCGGATGCAGTCAATCTGCAGAACCGCGGCCTGGCCTACGGCGATGGACTGTTCGAGACCATCGCCGTGCGAGGCGGCCGGCCGAGCTTGATGGCCGGCCACCTTGCACGCCTGGCGCTGGGTTGCGGGCGCCTGGCCATCGACGTCGACCTGGCGTTGGTCGAAGACGAGATCCGGCGTTACGCCAGCCAGCTAGGTGATGGCGTTGCCAAGCTCATCCTCACCCGTGGCGACAGCCAGCGAGGCTATGCCCCGGTTGCCGGTGCGGCGCCACGGCGCATCCTTCAGGGCGGCCCGCTGCCCAGCTATCCTGTCGAACATGCCGAACTCGGTGTGCAATTGTTCCCTTGCCAGACCCGGCTTGGGGAACAACCGCTGCTGGCCGGCCTCAAACACCTCAATCGCCTGGAGCAGGTGCTGGCGCGTGCCGAATGGCAGGGCGGCGAGCATGCCGAAGGCCTGATGCGTGATGGGCAGGGCAGGGTAGTCGAAGGGGTGTATAGCAATTTGTTTCTGGTGCGTGACGGTGTGCTGCTGACCGCAGACCTCAGCCGCTGCGGCGTCGCCGGCGTGATGCGTGCCGCGTTGCTGCAGCAGGCCCAGGCAATGGCCATCCCCGTACAGGTCCGCGACCTGGCATTCGATGAACTGGAGCAGGCGGATGAGGTATTCGTGTGCAACAGTGTCTATGGTGTCTGGCCTGTGCGGGGTTTTGCCGCGCTGAACTGGTCGCCGGGCCCACTCACCCGTAAACTGCAGGCCGTTGCCCGTACGTTACTGGATACCTGAATTCGTGAGACGCAAATTCCTGCTGCTGCTGGAAATGGGGTTGATCCTGGCCGGCCTGGCTTTGGGCTGGTCGGCCTGGAAGGTCAACTCGGTCCTGGAGCAGCCCTTGCACGTGACGCAGGAGCGCCTGCTCGACGTGCCCAATGGCACCAACCCCAACCGCATGTTTTACCGCATGCAGAACGATGGGCTGCTCGATGACGCCTTCTGGTTGCGGCTTTATTGGCGCTTCAATATGGCTGGCACGCCCTTGCACACTGGGGAGTACCGCCTGACCCCGGGGATGACGGTCGAGCAGTTGTTCGACGCGTGGCGCCGTGCCGATGTGGTGCAGTACAACCTCACCCTGGTCGAAGGCTGGACCTTCCGCCAAGTGCGCTCGGCCGTTGCCAAGCACGAAAAGATCAAGCACACGCTGGACGGCCTGACGGACGCCGAGGTGATGGACAAGCTTGGCCACACCGGCGTGTTCCCCGAGGGCCGCTTCTTCCCGGATACCTATCGCTTCGTGCGCGGCATGAGCGACATCGAGTTGTTGCAACAGGCCTACATGCGCCTGGACGAAGTGCTGGCCAAAGAGTGGTCGGAGCGCACCACCGACCTGCCGTATCGCGACCCTTACCAAGCGCTGATCATGGCCTCGCTGGTGGAGAAGGAAACCGGCATCCCACAAGAGCGTGGGCAGATTGCTGGCGTGTTCGTGCGGCGCCTGCGTCTGGGCATGATGCTGCAGACCGACCCGACCGTGATCTATGGCATGGGCGAGCGCTACAACGGCAGAATTACCCGTGCCGACCTGCGCGAACCGACGCCCTACAACACCTACACCATGACTGGCTTGCCGCCGACGCCGATCGCGATGGTCGGGCGCGAGGCTATTCACGCTGCGCTCAATCCGGCCACTGGCACCAGCCTGTACTTCGTTGCCCGCGGCGATGGCAGCCATGTGTTCTCCGACGACCTGGACGACCACAATTCGGCGGTGCGCGAGTTCCAGCTCAAGCGGCGTGCGGATTACCGCTCGAGCCCGGCGCCGCAGGCCCAGCCGGGTGCCAGCGAGGCCACCGAGCCCGATGCGCCCGCAGCGGACCAGCCGTCTGCGCAGCCTGAGCCCGACGCGGCCCCCGCGCAGCAATCGGCCCCGGCCGGCGACCCCGCAGCGGCCGATGCACCGACGCCCGAAGAACAACCTTAAGGACTGCCTGTGAGCGGCTTGTTTATTACCCTGGAAGGCCCCGAAGGCGCGGGCAAGAGCACCAACCGCGAATACCTGGCGGCGCGCCTGCGCGAACATGGCCTGGATGTGCTGCTGACCCGCGAGCCGGGCGGTACACCGCTGGCCGAAAAGGTGCGCGAGTTGCTGCTGGCACCAAGCGATGAAAGCATGGCGGCGGATACCGAGCTGCTGCTGGTATTCGCTGCGCGCGCCCAGCACCTGGCGCAGGTGATCCGGCCTGCCCTGGCCCGGGGGGCGGTGGTGCTGTGTGACCGGTTTACCGATGCTACCTACGCTTATCAGGGCGGGGGGCGGGGATTGTCCGTCGAGCGCATCGCCACACTGGAGCAGTTCGTCCAAGGCGACCTGCGCCCAGACCTGACCCTGGTCTTCGACCTGCCGGTCGAAGTCGGCCTTGCCCGTGCTGCCGCACGTGGCCGCCTGGACCGTTTCGAGCAGGAAGGCCAGGCATTCTTCGAGGCGGTGCGCCAAGCCTACCTGCAGCGTGCCCATCGCGCGCCGCAGCGCTACAGCCTGCTGGATGCCGCGCAGCCCCTGGAGGCCGTGCAGCGTGCCATCGACGCACTGCTGCCGGGTATCCTGGAGCGTTGCCGTGGCTGAGGCCTACCCCTGGCAGCAAGCCATCTGGCAGCAGTTGGCCGGTCGCAGCCAGCACGCACACGCCTACTTGCTGCATGGGCCGCAGGGTATCGGCAAGCGAGCCCTGGCCGAGCGCCTGATGGCGCGTTTGTTGTGTCAGCACCCTCAGGGGCTGGATGCCTGCGGCACCTGCAAGTCCTGCCTGTTGCTCAAGGCCGGTAGCCACCCGGACAACTACGTACTGGAGCCGGAGGAGGCTGACAAGCCGATCAAGGTCGATCAGGTGCGCGAGTTGGTGGCCTTCGTGGTGCAGACTGCGCAGTTGGGCGGGCGCAAGGTCGTGTTGATCGAGCCGGTCGAGGCGATGAACGTCAATGCGTCCAATGCGTTGCTCAAAAGCCTTGAAGAACCTTCGGGCGATACCGTGCTGCTGTTGGTTACCCATCAGCCCAGCCGCCTGCTGCCGACCATCAAGAGCCGCTGCCAGCAGGTCGTCTGCCCGCAGCCCGGCCTGGCCCAGAGCCAAGCCTGGCTTGCCAATGCGCTGGCCGACAGCGATGAAGCCGAGCGCGAAGAGCTGCTGACCCTGGCCGCAGGTTCGCCGTTGAGGGCGGTCAGCCTGCAGGCACAGGGCATACGTGAACAGCGCGCGCTGGTCACCGATGGAGTGAAGAAACTGCTCAAGCAGCAACAGTCCCCCAGCCAACTGGCCGATGCCTGGAGTGGTGTGCCGCTGTTGCTGCTGTTCGACTGGTTCTGCGACTGGTCGCACCTGATCCTGCGCTATCAGTTGACCCAGGACGAAGAAGGGTTAGGCTTGGCCGATATGCGCAAGGTCGTGCAGTACCTGGCGCAAAAGAGCCGCCAGGCGAAGGTGCTGCAGGTTCAGGCGTGGGTCCTGGAGCAGCGCCAGAAGGTGCTGGGCAAAGCCAACCTCAATCGCGCCCTGCTGCTCGAAGCGCTGCTGGCTCACTGGCAGCAGTTGCCGGGCGCCCGCTGACTTTCCCTTTTATTCATGTGTGCCGTTATCCCATGCTCGTAGATTCCCATTGCCACCTTGACCGTCTTGACCTGAGTGCCCACCAGGGCTCGCTCGATGCTGCCCTGCAGGCTGCGCGTGAGCGCGGGGTCGGGCATTTTCTGTGCATTGGCGTCAGTGCCGACAACGCCGGGGCGGTCAAGGCCCTGAGTGAGCAGTACGCCGATGTCGACTGCTCGGTGGGGGTGCACCCACTGGACCTGGCGCCGGGCGAGACCCCAGCGCTGGAGTGGCTGTTGCGTGAGTTGGCGCACCCGCATGTTGTGGCGATCGGCGAAACCGGCCTGGACTACCACTACGAGCCGGAAGCGGCCGAGTTGCAGCAGGCATCGTTTCGCCTGCACCTGGAGGCATCGCGCCAGACCGGCAAACCGGTGATCGTGCATACCCGTGCAGCGCGGGCCGATACCCTCGCGCTGCTGCGCGAGGCGAACCTGCCTCAGGCCGGTGTGCTGCACTGCTTCACCGAAGACTGGGACATGGCCAAGGCGGCGCTGGACCTGGGCTATTACATTTCGTTGTCGGGCATCGTCACCTTCCGCAATGCTGACGCCTTGCGTGAGGTGGCACGCCAAGTGCCGGTCGACCGCCTGCTGGTGGAAACGGATTCGCCTTACCTGGCGCCGATTCCGTATCGGGGCAAGCCGAACCTGCCGCAGTACGTGCGCGAAGTGGCCGAGTATGTCGCCTCGTTGCGTGGGGCCAGTTATGAGCAGTTGGCGGAGCAGACCACGGCGAACTTCAAGCGCTTGTTCCCCTTGGCACGTGTGGTCTGAGGCACCCCTTCAAACAGGCAAAAAAAACCCGGGTTCTGGGGGAGGGAATCCGGGTTAAGACCATTAGGAGTAAAACAAAGGTACGCGGTCCCTGAGCACCTTTATCGGCGCGCCACTTGGGGGGGATGCGCCGCGCCAACAGTTCAAGTATTGGTCAGGTTTGGCGCAGTGCCAGTCCCTATTGGTCGTTTTTTAAACAGATTTGGAATACGCCCGGTATCCATCCCCGCTCTCAATGCATGGCCAGCCGGCGAACCTGCTGCACAGCTTCGTCAATTAGCTGCTCGCTGGTATAGAAATGCGGTGAAAATCGCACGCCAGCGCCCCGTAGAGCACAAATTGTGCGCTCAGCCATCAATGCCTTTTGAATCTGCACGCTATCCTGCCCTTTTATACTGAATGTGACGATGCCCGCCCGCCTGTCGGGATCAGCGGGTGTCTGCAGCAAAACGCCAGGCACCGCAGCCAAGCCTTGATAGAGCTGCGCCACGCGCTGCTGCAAGCGTTGCGCTACCGTGCTGATCCCGACCTCCTCCAGCAGCGAAAGGCTCGCCTCCAGGGCGCAGGCACCGAGCATGTTCGGGCTACCACATTCAAAACGCCGCGCGCTACGCGCCGGCTGCCATTGGCGCCGCTCGAAATCGCCCAGGTGCTCCAGCATGTGCCAGCCATACGCATTGAGCTCAAGCTGCGGGCGTATTTCGGCGCGGCAATAGAACAGCCCCAACCCCTCGGGGCCGAGCATCCACTTGTGGCCATCGGCCATGGCGAAATCGCATTGAAAGCGCTGCACGTCGAAGGGCAGGGCGCCGACCTGCTGGATGGCGTCGACGCAAAACAGCACATTGCGTACCCGGCAACCTTCACCAAGGCGGGCCAGGTCAAGGCGCAGGCCGCTGCCGAATTGCACGGCGCTGATCGCCAGCAAGCGGGTGCGTGGCCCGCAGGCCGCCAGCAACGTGGCCTCGGGGTCGGGCCCCGCCAGGCTGGCCTGGATCACCTGCACGCCACGGTCGGCCAGGGCTTCCCATACGACGCGGTTGGAGGGGAATTCCTCGTCGCTGATCACCACTTGGTCGCCGTGCGCCCAGTCCAGGCCAAAAGCGACCAGCGACAGCCCTTCGGAAGTGTTCTTCACCAGGGCGATGTCGCCGGGCGAGGGGGCGTGGATCAGCCGCGCCGGCCGCTCGCGCAGGCGCCGCTCGGTCGCCAGCCAGGTCGGGTACTCGCTGGCACCCAGGCAAACGTTGTCGCGGGCAAAGCGTGCCACCGCCTCGGCAGCCCGGCGTGGCCAGGGGGCGATGGCCGCGTGGTTCAGGTAGCGCAGCCCCGGGGTTTGATCGAACTCATCATGAAACATAGACATGGTTGGATGATCCGTGCAATTTCCCGCAAGTTAGGCATAATAAACCGCTTCGATCGTCAACCAGTCCTTCCTATGCAGAAAGAACCTCGTAAGGTCCGTGAGTTTCGCCGTCGCGAACAGGAAATCCTCGATACGGCGCTCAAGCTGTTTCTCGAACAGGGTGAAGACAGCGTCACCGTCGAGATGATCGCCGACGCCGTGGGTATCGGCAAAGGCACGATCTACAAGCACTTCAAGTCCAAGGCGGAGATCTACCTGCGCCTGATGCTCGACTACGAGCGCGATTTGAACGAGCTGTTGCATTCGGCCGACGTCGACCGTGACAAGGAAGCCCTGTCGCGCGCCTACTTTGAGTTCCGCATGCGCGATCCGCAGCGCTACCGGCTGTTCGACCGCCTGGAAGAAAAGGTGGTCAAGGGCAATCAAGTGCCAGAGATGGTCGAGCAGCTGCACAGCATCCGCGCCTCCAACTTCGATCGCCTGACCCAGCTGATCAAGGGCCGTATCAGCGAAGGCAAGCTCGAAGACGTACCGCCGTACTTCCACTACTGCGCGGCCTGGGCCTTGGTGCATGGCGCCGTGGCGCTGTACCACTCGCCGTTCTGGAGCAACGTGCTCGAAGATCAGGAAGGTTTCTTCCAGTTCCTCATGGACATCGGCGTGCGCATGGGCAACAAGCGCAAACGCGACCCAGAACCCGCCAACTGACAGAGCAGGGCCGCTGCGGGGCCCTTGCAGTTGACCCGGCATGAACAAGGGGCTTGCAAAAACCTGATTTATGAGTCAGGTTTTGCCAGCCCCGCTTCATCCATGCCGGAGTCATCCATGATTGTCGATCGTCAAGGCAGGCGCTTTCGTAACCTGCGTGTCAGCCTGACGGCTGCCTGTAATTATGCCTGTACCTACTGCGTGCCCGATGGCAAGCGCCTGGTGGCGGCGCAGCACGAGTTGCCTGCCGAGGCGTTGGCGCGGGGCGTTGCCTACCTGATTGAAACCGCTGGCATCGAGCGTTTGCGCATTACCGGCGGTGAGCCGTTGGTCAGCCCTAGGCTGGACGATTTTCTGGCTGCCGTGGCCAAGCTCCCCCTCGACGATATCTCGCTGACCACCAACGGCCAGTTGCTTGCGCGCAAGTTGCCACAGCTACGCGCAGCAGGCATCCGCCGTCTGAATGTTTCCCTCGATACCCTGGACCCACTGGCCTTTCGCCGCATCGCCCGCGGTGGCGACCTTGCCAGCGTGCTGGCGGGCATGCAGCAAGCCAGCGCGCAGGGTATGCAGATCAAGGTGAACATGGTGCCGATGCGCGGCCAGAACCTCGACCAGGTTCTGCCGATGCTCGATTACTGCCTGGCGCGGGGTTTTGAGCTGCGCTTCATCGAGCTCATGCGCATGGGCCATCTGGCCAATGACCGCAATGCTTTCCTGCAGCAGTTCGTTGGCCTTGACCACTTGCTCGGGCTGATCGGCGCCGAGCATGCCTACGAGCAGGTGGACGCGGCGGTGGATGCCACTGCCCTGCGCTACCAGGTCCCCGGTAAAGGCCATTTCGGTGTGATCGCCAACGAGAGCGTGCCGTTCTGCCGGAGTTGTTCGCGGCTGCGTTTGTCATCCACCGGTTGGCTGCATGGCTGCTTGTCGTCGAGCAATCGCCACTTTGTCGGCGACCTGTTGGAAAAGCCGCGTCATCAAGCGCTTCCCGCCTTGCAGCGGCTGCTGGTCAAGGCCTTGGCAGACAAGCAGGATGTGGCGTTTTCCGGGGGGGTGACAGTGATGAAGGTGATCGGCGGCTGAGTCTGGCGCAAAAGCTGCATCCGCCGGCTATTCGCCGGTTTTTCGTCGCCGGCCACTGGAGGAAAGATGCGTAGCCTGGTCTTGCTGCTGGCGCTGATGGCGTTGGGCGGCTGCATGAATGTCAGCGATATGGGCGAGGGCGTCCGTTACCACATGAGCGATGCCGGTCTGCTCGACCACAGCGATACCCGCCGGACCCTGTCGATCCGTCTGCAGCCCGACTCGTTCATCTTCATTGGCCAGGGCGCGTTCATGCCCCCCGGTAAAGGCCCGTTGCCGCGGCAAAATGTGGTGGCCGACGAGGCGTTCAAGAGTTTCGTCGAGTATTTCCCGCTGGTGCGCCGCGCCCAAGGCCCGCTTGGCCTGGAGGAAGCGATGGCCGAGGCGCGCTCGGTGGGCGCGGACTATGTGCTGTACACCCGTTTCGCGCGCACCGACGACCGTATCGGCAACGGTGACGAGTGGTATGACGAGCAGGCGGTCGACCGGCTGGGTTGGGATACCGGAGTGGTGCAGATGATGCTCATCGAAACCAATACCCGCTACCTGATCGACACGGCCCGCATCAAGAGCCGTGGCGGTTTGTTGACGTTCCACGACAACACGCCGGAAGATTTGCTTGCCGCGCCGATGCGCGAGTACGCTCGTAGCCTTCTGGGCATGAGCGAATGAGGCAAGTGTGATGAGCGATTCCGGCAAGGCCAATGATCTTCTGGCACAAATCCCCAAAGCAAAGGGGCTGCCGCCGGTGCATCTGTGGAACCCGGACTTTTGCGGCGACATCGACATGCGCATCGCCCGCGATGGCACCTGGTATTACCTGGGTACGCCAATCGGTCGCAAGCCGATGGTGCGGCTGTTTTCCACGATCATCCGCCGCGATGGTGATGACTACTTCCTGATCACACCGGTGGAGAAGGTCGGTATCCGTGTCGATGATGCGCCCTTTGTCGCGATTGCCCTGGAGGTGCTGGGCAGTGGTGAGCAACAGGTGCTGCGCTTTACCAGCAATGTCGATGACCAGGTCGAGGCGGGCCCGGCTAATCCGTTGCGGGTCGAGATCGATCCTGTTACCCAGGAGCCTTCACCCTATGTGCTGATGCGCAGCAACCTCGAGGCGCTGATTCATCGCAATGTGTTCTATCAGCTGGTCGAGCTGGCGATGCCGCGCATCATAGACGACGAGGAGTGGTTAGGGGTCTGGAGCCAGGGTGAGTTCTATCTGATCGGGCGTACCTGAGATCATGGGCCGTAATAGGCCTCCTTGTTTTTCGCTGCATTGGCCATTTTCCCCAGGCACCACCGGGCCTAACCTGCTGGCAGTCGCCCATCAGGAGTAACCCATGAAACCCTCATCTTTTGCCATTGCCTCGCTCATCAGCATTGGCCTGCTCGCTGGCCATGCCCCCGCCTGGGCACATGGCGATGCCCCCGATCAGGTTCAGGTCCTGCAAGAAAAACTGCCCAGCAACGCCCCCGGTAAAAAGGCGGTGATGCTCACCGTCAGCTATGCCCCCGGCCAGGCGTCGCCCGCCCACCAGCACCCAGGGGCAGTCATGGCCTACGTAGTGGAAGGTGCGGTGGTATCAAAGCTCAATGATGAACAAGAAAAGACCTACAAGGCCGGCGAGTACTGGTACGAGGCGCCTGGGACCGTGCACAGCGTGTCGCGCAATGCCAGTAAAAGCCGGCCTGCCAAGCTGTTGGTGTGGAGCCTGGTGGATGAAGGCAAGCCTGTGACCGAGCCGCTGCAGCAGTAGCAGGCCCGGAAATGAAAAAACCTCCAGTGCTTGCGCAACTGGAGGTTTTCAGTGTTTGGCTCCGCGACCTGGACTCGAACCAGGGACCCAATGATTAACAGTCATTTGCTCTACCGACTGAGCTATCGCGGAATCTGCGTCCATCTTACTGATCACCAAGGGGAAGTCAAGCTTTCCCTCGGTAAACTAGAGCAGAATCAAACAGTTACAGTACTTCGACGATGGCCTTGGTGACCACGTGGATGTTGCTCTGGTTCAGTGCCGCTACCGCGATACGGCCAGTGTCCAGCGCGTAGATGCCGAACTCGTTCTTCAGGCGCGCGACCTGCTCAACGGTCAGGCCCGAGTACGAGAACATGCCAACCTGGCGGCCGACGAAGCTGAAGTCGCGCTTGGCACCGTAAGTCGCCAACAGCTCGACCATCTGCTTGCGCATGCCGTGGATGCGCTGGCGCATTTCACCCAGCTCGTCTTCCCACATCTGACGCAGCTCATCGTTGTTGAGCACGGTGGCGACGATGGTCGCGCCATGGGTCGGCGGGTTGGAGTAGGTGGTGCGGATCACGCGCTTGACCTGCGACAGCACGCGGGTGCTTTCGTCCTTGGAGCCGGTCACGATCGACAGTGCGCCCACGCGCTCGCCATACAGCGAGAACGATTTGGAGAACGAGCTGGAGACGAAGAAGTCCAGGCCCGACTCGGCGAACAGGCGTACGGCGAAGGCGTCTTCGGCGATGCCGTCACCGAAGCCCTGGTAGGCCATGTCGAGGAATGGCACGTGGCCTTTGGCCTTGACCACTTCAAGGACGTTTTTCCAGTCGTCCAGGGTCAGGTCGACGCCGGTCGGGTTATGGCAGCAGGCGTGCAGGACGATGATCGAGCCGGACGGCAGGCTGTTCAGGTCTTCGAGCATGCCGGCGCGGTTGACGTCGTGGCTCGGGGCGTCGTAGTAGCGGTAGTTCTGTACCGGGAAACCTGCGGTCTCGAACAGCGCGCGGTGGTTTTCCCAGCTTGGGTCGCTGATGGCCACCACGGCGTTGGGCGACAGGCGCTTGAGGAAATCGGCGCCAATCTTCAGAGCACCGGTGCCGCCAACGGCTTGCACAGTGACGACACGGCCGGCGGCCAGCAGCGGCGACTCGGCGCCGAACAGCAGCTTTTGCACGGCCTGGTCATAGGTGGCGATGCCGTCGATCGGCAAGTAGCCGCGCGAGGCATGCTGGGCAGCACGCTGGGTCTCGGCTTCGATCACGGCGCGCAGCAGCGGAATGCGGCCTTCCTCATTGCAGTAGACGCCCACGCCAAGGTTGACCTTGTCGGTACGTGGATCGGCGTTGAATGCTTCGTTGAGGCCCAGAATAGGGTCGCGGGGTGCCAGCTCGACAGCGGAAAACAGGCTCATTGTTACCTTGGCTCTGAATGGAGAGTGATAGGACGTACACGCTCCAGCCCGAATGCACTGAAGCGGTGCACAAACGGGGAGTCAGTATAGTGATACCGACCGGTCACTGCGACACTCTGGCACAGCTTTTCCAGGCATTTGCGCAAATATTTTTTGACCATTGGTCTATTTGCCGTGTCCACAGCAATAAGCGTTCACACCCGGGGCTTGAAACCGGCCCCGAATGGGCGCATTTGGGTATAGACTACTGGCTAAATTTACAGTTGCTGCAGCACCGCGAGGTCCCTCATGTCCGAGTTCCAGCTCGTCACCCGTTTCCAGCCGGCCGGCGATCAGCCCGAAGCCGTTCGCCAGATGGTCGAAGGCATCGAGGCCGGGCTGTCGCACCAGACGCTGCTCGGGGTGACCGGCTCGGGCAAGACCTTCAGCATCGCCAACGTCATCCAGCAGGTGCAGCGCCCGACCCTGGTGCTGGCGCCTAACAAGACCCTGGCCGCGCAGTTGTATGGCGAGTTCAAGGCGTTTTTCCCGAACAACGCGGTCGAGTACTTCGTTTCCTACTACGACTACTACCAGCCCGAAGCCTATGTGCCGTCGTCCGACACCTTCATCGAGAAGGACGCGTCGATCAACGACCACATCGAGCAGATGCGCCTGTCGGCGACCAAGGCATTGCTCGAGCGGCGTGACGCGATCATCGTCACCACTGTGTCGTGCATCTATGGCCTGGGCAGCCCCGAAACCTACCTGAAAATGGTCCTGCACGTGGACCGCGGCGACAAGCTCGACCAGCGCGCCTTGCTGCGCCGCCTGGCCGACCTGCAGTACACCCGCAACGAGATGGATTTCGCCCGTGCCACCTTCCGCGTGCGGGGCGATGTGATCGACGTGTTCCCGGCCGAGTCCGACCTTGAAGCCATCCGTATCGAGTTGTTCGATGACGAGGTGGAGAACATCGCCGCTTTCGACCCGCTCACCGGTGAGGTCTTTCGCAAGCTGCCGCGTTTCACCTTCTACCCCAAGAGCCATTACGTCACCCCGCGCGAAACGCTGCTGGGTGCAGTCGAGGGCATCAAGGAGGAGCTCAAGGACCGCCTCGAATACCTGCACAAGGGCAATAAATTGGTCGAAGCGCAGCGGCTGGAGCAGCGCACTCGTTTCGACCTGGAGATGATCCTCGAGCTGGGCTACTGCAACGGCATCGAAAACTACTCCCGCTATCTGTCCGGCCGCCCCTCGGGCGCACCGCCACCCACCCTCTACGATTACCTGCCAGCGGATGCGCTGCTGGTGATCGACGAATCGCACGTCAGCGTTCCCCAGGTCGGCGCCATGTACAAGGGTGACCGCTCGCGCAAGGAAACCCTGGTTGAGTACGGTTTTCGCCTGCCCTCGGCGCTGGACAACCGGCCCATGCGTTTCGATGAATGGGAGGTGGTCAGCCCGCAGACCATTTTCGTTTCGGCAACCCCCGGCCCTTATGAAGCGGAACATGCCGGGCGGGTGGTCGAGCAGGTGGTGCGACCGACCGGTCTGGTCGACCCTCAGGTAGAAATCCGCCCGGCGCTGACCCAGGTCGATGACCTGTTGTCGGAGATCCGCAAGCGTGTCGATGCCGGCGAACGGGTGCTGGCGACCACGCTGACCAAACGCATGGCCGAAGACCTCGCCGATTACCTGGCCGATCACGACGTGCGGGTGCGCTACCTGCACTCGGACATCGACACTGTCGAACGGGTAGAAATCATCCGCGACCTGCGCCTGGGTACCTTCGATGTGCTGGTGGGCATCAACCTGCTACGTGAGGGGTTGGACATGCCGGAAGTGTCGCTGGTGGCGATCCTCGATGCCGACAAGGAAGGCTTCCTGCGTTCCGAGCGGTCACTGATCCAGACCATCGGCCGGGCTGCGCGTAACCTCAATGGCCGGGCCATCCTCTACGCCGACCAGATGACTGGCTCGATGCAGCGGGCCATCGACGAGACCGAGCGGCGTCGGGAGAAACAGATTGCCTTCAACCTGGCCAACGGTATCGTGCCCAAGGGGGTGGTGAAGGACATCACCGATATCATGGAAGGTGCCACGGTGCCTGGCTCGCGCAGCAAAAAGCGCAAAGGCATGGCCAAGGCCGCGGAGGAGAGCGCCCGCTACGAGGCAGAGCTGCGCACGCCGGGCGAAATCACCAAGCGTATCAAGCAGCTGGAAGAGAAGATGATGCAGTTCGCCCGCGACCTGGAGTTCGAGGCTGCGGCGCAGTTGCGCGACGAGATTACCCAGTTGCGCGAGCGGCTGATTACCAGCTGATGCTTCGCCACCTGCACTGGCTTTTTCGCGGCATTACCCGCGAAGAGGCCAGTGCAGCCAACGCCCATTCAATGCGCTTCGCCAGCCTTCAACCCCTCCGGCAGCTTGCGCGTCAGCAGCACTGCCACCATGCTCACCGCCAAGCCGATCCCGACAAAATGGAAGGCGTCGTTGTACGCCATGATCTGCGCCTGCTGATGGGTGATTTCACTGAGTTTGCCAAGCGCCGCCGTATCGCTGCCCAAGCGCTCCGCCAGTTGTGCCAGGCGCTCTGCCACCTGCGGATTGCTCGGCACCAGTGACTCGCGCAGGTAGTCGAAGTACACCTTGGTCCGCGCATCCAGCAAGGTGGCAAGTAGCGCGATGCCGATGGCGCCCCCCAGGTTGCGCAGGATGTTGAACAGGCTCGACGCCGACCCGGCATCCTGCTGCTGAATGTAAGCGGTGGCGATCAGCGAAATGGTCACCATGATCATCGGTTGCCCCAGCGCCCGAATGATCTGGACTTGATTGAACTGCGGCCCTGCAAAGTCCGGGTTGAGCACCCCCGAGCCAAAGCTGGCGGCGCCGAACAGGCAGAAGCCAATCGCGCAAAGTATCTTCGGCGAAATCACCTTCATCAGCAGGGGCACCAGCGGAATCAGAAATAGCTGCGGCACGCCCATCCACATGATCACTTCGCCGATCTGCAAGGCGTTGTAGCCCTGGATCTGCGCCAGGTACAGCGGCAACAAGTAGATCGAACCGTACAGCCCGACGCCCATGCCCAAGCTGGCGATGCTCGACAGGCCGAAATTGCGATTGCCCAGGATGCGCAGGTTGATCAAAGGGTGCGGCTTGGAAAACTGCAGGATCACAAAGGTAATCAGGCTGATCAGCGCGACCGTGCCCAGGCTGACGATCAGGTTCGATTCCAGCCAATCCTTGCGATGGCCCTCCTCGAGGAAAACCTGCAGGCAGCCCAGGCCCACGCCGAGCGTGACGATGCCGGCATAGTCAGTGCTTTTCAGCAGTTCCCAGTGTGCTTCTTTCTTTTCCAGCCCATACAGCAGGCCCGCGATCATCACCAGGCCTGGCGGGATGTTGATGTAGAAGATGTACTCCCAGCCCCAGTTCTCGGTCAGCCAGCCCCCCAAGGTCGGGCCGATCGAAGGCGCGAAGGTGGCGGTCATGGCGAACATGGCCATGCCCTTGGCACGGTGGTGTTCGGGCAGTTTGATCAGGGTCAGGGTGAACGCGAGCGGGATCAAGGCGCCGCCGGTAAAGCCCTGCAAGGCACGGAACATGATCATGCTCTCCAGGTTCCAGGCCATGGAGCAGAGCAGCGACGACAGCAGAAAACCGGCCGAAACCCACACCGCCAGGCGCCGGGCGGATAGCAGCTGCACCAGCCAGGCGGTCAGCGGGATCATGATGATCTCCGCAACCAGGTAGGAGGTGGAGATCCACGAGCCTTCTTCCAGGGTCGCGGAAAGCGCGCCCTGGATGTCCTTGAGCGAAGCGTTGGTGATCTGGATGTCGAGCACGGCCATGAAGGCGCCGAGCATCACGCTCATCACCGCAATCCAGTCGCGCCGGCTCGGCTCGGCAGTGGGCCTGAGCAGTTGATCACCGGCCATTGCGGCCATCGTCCTCGGCGCGGATATCGACGGTGGCGGTAACCGACATGCCGGGGCGGATGCGGCCGCGTAGCGGGTTGTCGGCACTGAAGGTCAGCTTCACCGGAATGCGCTGCACCACCTTGGTGAAGTTACCGGTGGCGTTGTCGGGTGGTAGCAGGCTGAACTGGGCGCCGGAGGCTGCGAACAGGCTGTTGACCCGACCCTCGACAGGCGTGTCCGGGTAGCTGTCGAACAGCAACTCGGCACGCTGGCCAGGTTGCATGTGGCCAATCTGGGTTTCCTTGAAGTTGGCCTGCACCCAGATGTCTTCGTCGGGCACGATAGACAGCAGGTAGGCGCCGGCCTGCACCACCTGGCCGTTGCGCGCGCTGCGCTGGCCGATGGTGCCGCTGATCGGGGCGCGGATCTCGCAGCGGGTCAGGTTCAGTTCGGCCTGGGCAAGGTCGGCGCGTGCATTGGCGATCTGCGCGTCGAGGCGTTTGAGCTCGGCAGCCAGGGCATTGACCTGCTGGCGCTGGCCTTGCAAATCGGCGCGTGCCTTGTCGACCTGGGAGCTGGCCACGTGGCGTTCTGCCGAGAGTGTGGTAACCCGCTCTTCGGACACGAAACCCGGCTTGCGCAGGGCCTCTGCGCGGTTGAGGTCCAGCCGTGAGCGGTCGAGCGTGGCCTGGTTGGCGGCGACCTGGGCCTGGCCAGCGGCGATCAGGCTGCCCTGTTGCGTCAGGCGGCTTTCGGCCTGTACGTGTTCCGCTTCACGGGTGGCCAAGGCCGCACGGGCGCGCTCGACGGCGAGCTGGAAGTCAGCGGCTTCCAGGCGTACCAGCAGTTCGCCTTGGACGACGTGCTGGTTGTCCTGCACGCGCACGTCATCGATGCGTGCGCCAAGTTGGCTGGAAATACGGGTGATCTCGCCTTGAACGTAAGCGTTGTCGGTACTTTCATAAAAGCGCCCCTTGAAATACCAGTGCGCCAGGAAGGCGAGGGCGATGGCCGCCACCACGACGAAGAAGATCAGCAGGCGGCGTTTGAGTTGTGCAGGCATGAGACGATGGTTCCAGAAATGTAAGCAAATTTAACAGTGAGCGACGGCCCTTCGACAAGTGTCGTTCGCGCCATTGCTGGAGCCCGGTGCCTGCTCCCTGCTAACATCCCGCCTTTGTTTCATCTTTCGTTCGAGACCTTCCATGACCACCGTACGCACGCGCATCGCGCCATCGCCCACGGGCGACCCCCATGTTGGCACCGCCTACATCGCCTTGTTCAACTACTGCTTTGCCAAGCAGCACGGCGGTGAGTTCATCCTGCGCATCGAAGATACCGACCAACTGCGCTCCACCCGCGAGTCGGAACAGCAGATCTTCGACGCCCTGCGCTGGCTCGGCATCGAATGGAACGAAGGCCCGGATGTTGGTGGCCCGCACGGCCCTTACCGGCAGAGCGAACGTGGCGAGATCTACGCCCAGTACGCCAAGCAACTGGTCGATGCCGGCCACGCGTTCTACTGCTTCTGCACCGCCGAAGAGCTGGAGCAGATGCGCGCCGAGCAGATGGCCCGTGGCGAGACCCCGCGCTACGACGGCCGTGCCCTGTTGCTGAGCGCCGAGGAAGTACAGCGCCGCCTGGACGCCGGCGAGCCCCACGTGATCCGCATGAAAGTGCCGAGCGAAGGCATCTGCGTGGTGCCGGACATGCTGCGCGGTGACGTCGAAATCCCGTGGGACCGCATGGACATGCAGGTGCTCATGAAGAACGACGGCCTGCCGACCTACTTCCTGGCCAACGTGGTCGACGACCACCTGATGGGCATCACCCACGTTCTGCGTGGCGAAGAGTGGCTGCCGTCGGCTCCGAAGCTGATCAAGCTGTACGAGTACTTTGGCTGGGAGCAGCCGAAGCTGTGCTACATGCCGCTGCTGCGTAACCCGGACAAGTCCAAGCTGTCCAAGCGCAAGAACCCGACCTCGGTGACCTTCTACGAGCGCATGGGCTTCATGCCCGAGGCGATGCTCAACTACCTCGGTCGCATGGGCTGGTCGATGCCGGATGAGCGCGAGAAGTTCTCCCTGGACGAGATGGTCGAGCACTTCGACCTGTCGCGAATCTCGCTCGGTGGGCCGATCTTCGACATCGAGAAACTGTCCTGGCTCAATGGCCAGTGGCTGCGTGAGCTGCCGGTCGAAGAATTCGCCACACGCCTGCAGAAATGGGCGTTCAACAGCGACTACATGATGAAGATCGCCCCGCACGTGCAGGGCCGGGTCGAAACCTTCAGCCAGGTTGCACCGCTGGGTGGTTTCTTCTTCGAAGGCGCGCTGAAGCTTGATGCCAAGCTGTTCGAGAGCAAAAAGCTGTCGGGCGACCAGGTGCGTCAGGTCATCCAGTTGATCCTGTGGAAGCTGGAAAGCCTGCGCCAGTGGGAGAAGGACCGCATTACCGGCTGCATCCAGGCGGTGGTCGAGGCGTTGGAGCTGAAGCTGCGGGACGCCATGCCGCTGATGTTTGCCGCCATTACTGGCCAGGCCAGCTCGGTGTCGGTGCTCGATGCCATGGAAATTCTCGGCCCGGACCTGACGCGCTACCGCTTGCGTCAGGCCCTGGACCTGCTCGGTGGCGTGTCGAAGAAAGAAAACAAAGAGTGGGAAAAGCTGCTGGCGACTATCGCCTGACGTGGCGTTAGCGCGAACCTGTGGGCGCAGGCTTGCCCGTTACCACAGGTTCAAATGCTTAGAAAACCATGGGAGAACAAAGGGCAGGGCGGTAAGTGATTGTTATCTGTGAAAAAACTTTTGGATAATTTCAAAAATTCGTTTGACAGCCGTGCAATCCGATCTTAATATGCGCCCCGTCCACAGCGATGAGCGAAACGAAACGCCAGCCACCCAGCCAGCGATTCTGCTCAGAGCGACATTGTGGGGCTATAGCTCAGCTGGGAGAGCGCCTGCATGGCATGCAGGAGGTCAGCGGTTCGATCCCGCTTAGCTCCACCAAATTCCGCTTAGCAGCCAAGGCTGATAAGCAAGACCGGGTCCAGCAACCGGGTCTTGAAGGTAAGAAGGTTCGTCCCCTTCGTCTAGTGGCCTAGGACACCGCCCTTTCACGGCGGTAACAGGGGTTCGAGTCCCCTAGGGGACGCCAGTTTTGCACAAGCGATGTTTCATTGTGTCGCTGGGCCGAGAGGCTAGAAATCCGGGGCTATAGCTCAGCTGGGAGAGCGCCTGCATGGCATGCAGGAGGTCAGCGGTTCGATCCCGCTTAGCTCCACCAATTTTGCCGCGGTACGTGAAAACGGACCGGCACGAAGGTTACGTCCCCTTCGTCTAGTGGCCTAGGACACCGCCCTTTCACGGCGGTAACAGGGGTTCGAGTCCCCTAGGGGACGCCACTTTTACCCGCGTTTTGCGGGGCTTAAAGAGGCTCATTCGTATATTGGATGAGCCTTTTGTTTTCGGGGCTATAGCTCAGCTGGGAGAGCGCCTGCATGGCATGCAGGAGGTCAGCGGTTCGATCCCGCTTAGCTCCACCAATTTTGCCGCGGTTTGTGAAAATGAACCGGCACGAAGGTTACGTCCCCTTCGTCTAGTGGCCTAGGACACCGCCCTTTCACGGCGGTAACAGGGGTTCGAGTCCCCTAGGGGACGCCATGTTTACCCGCGTTTTGCGGGACTTTAAAGGCTCATTCGCTTATTGAATGGGCCTTTTGTTTTTTCCCCTCCAAATATTCCCGGTACCGACAGGTGGCTGAGAATTTCGCTTGCCAAAAAATATTATGCCTATCATATTACGAGCATAATATTTGAGGTGGCCATGAACGACAAAAAGAGCAAGACCCGCGAACGGATTCTCGAGGCAGCGCGCAGTGCCTTGATTCAACATGGCCCGGCAGAGCCGAGCGTCAGCCAAGTCATGGGCGCCGCCGGGCTTACTGTCGGGGGGTTCTATGCCCATTTCGACAGCAAGGACGAGCTGATGCTCGAAGCGTTCCGCCAGTTGCTGGGCGAGCGGCGGGCCTTGCTGGCCCAGGTCGACCCTAGCCTGGATGGCGAAGCACGCCGCGCCTTGGTGTCGGCCTTCTACCTCTCGCGCAAGCACCGCGACGCTGAAGTTCATGCCTGCCCGCTGCCCAACGCCCTGGGCGAGATGCAGCGGTTGCCAGAGGTGTTCCGCGAGGTGCTGGCCGAGCACATCGAGCTGATGACCGCGAAAATGGTCGATCGCCCCGAAGACAGCGACAAAGCCCTGGCCGACCTTGCACTGATGGTCGGTGGCCTGGCCCTGGCGCGTGCCCTGGGTACTGGCGAGCTGTCCGACCGTGTATTGCGTGCCGCCAAGTCGGCGGTGATCTGAATAACCACAAGGCGGGAGCAAGGCGATGACTACCCTGAGCTGGATTCGTGGCATCAATGGCACCCTGGGCCACCTGGCGCCGGAGCATGTGGCCGGCAAGATGCGCCGCGCCTTCATGACCCCGCGCACGCTGCCGCCAAGAGCGTGGGAACTGCCACTGCTGGCCAAGGCCGAGCGCATCACCCTGCGCTTCGGGCTTTCGGCGTTGCGCTGGGGCAAGGGCCCGACGGTATTGCTGATGCACGGCTGGGAAGGGCGCCCCACGCAGTTTGCCGCGTTGATCGAAACCCTGGTCCAGGCTGGGCACACGGTAGTTTCGTTGGAGGGGCCGGCGCATGGGCGTTCGCCTGGCCATCAGGCTCACGTGGTGTTGTTTGCCCGCGCGCTGCTGGAAGCGGCGGCCGAGCTGCCGCCGCTGCGTGCAGTGATCGGGCATTCCATGGGCGGTGCCAGTGTGCTGCTGGCGCTGCAGATGGGCTTGCGCGCCGAGGCGGCGGTGAGCATCGCGGCACCGGCGCGATTGCTCGGCGTGTTGCGCGGCTTCGCCCATCACCTGGGGCTGCCGGCGCGGGCGCGGGCAGCGTTCATTCGCCAGGTCGAGCGGGATGTCGGGATGCAGATCGCACGCCTGGATGTCAGTGGTTATCAACTGGAGCTGCCAGGCTTGGTGGTGCATGCCGCTGACGATGGCCTGGTGGCCGCCGAAGAGGCCCAGATCATCCACAAGGCCTGGTTCGACAGCCGCCTGATGCTGTTGGAGGAGGGCGGGCACCAACGGGTGCTGGCCGACCCGCGTTTGGGCGAGGCAGTGCTCGAGCTGTTGAGCCGTGCCAGTGCGCCGGCGCGGCAAAGCGCCTGAGCATCCGTTACACTCGCCAGGACTGTGGAGCGCAAAGCGCCGCAATCTCCCCCAAAGAAACCTCTCAGGAGCGCGCATGAGCTGGGACCTGGCAACACCCTTCATCATCGACCTGCGCGTCGGCAGCGAAGACATCGACGGCCTCGGCCACGCCAACAACGCCGCCTACGTCACTTGGCTCGAGCGCTGTGCCTGGCGCCATTCCCAGCGCCTGGGTCTGGACCTGGCCGAGTACCGGCGCCTGGACCGCGCCATGGCCGTGGTACGCCACGAAATTGACTACCTGGCCGCCGGCTACGAAGACGACGAGCTGCAACTGGCAACCTGGATCATCGAATGGGATCAGCGCTTGCGCATGACCCGCCGCTTCCAGCTCAAGCGCCCACGCGATGGTGTGACCCTGCTGCGTGCGCAGACCACCTTCGCCTGTATCGAGTTGTCCAGCGGCAAGCCCAAACGCATGCCGGTCGAATTTATCGAGGGTTACGGCCAAGCGCTGATCGGTGCCTGAAGGCGTACGGTTTTTTGCTAAACTGCCGCCTTTTCCCGCCGAGACCCACACATGCAAATTGCCCTGGCCCCCATGGAGGGGCTGGTCGACAACATCCTGCGCGACGTCCTGACCCGAGTGGGTGGCATCGATTGGTGCGTCACCGAGTTCATCCGCGTGTGCGACCGCCTGTTGCCGCCTTCCTCGTTCGACAAGCTGGCGCCTGAGTTGCGCCAGGGCGCAAGGACTGCGGCCGGCGTACCGATGCGTGTGCAACTGCTGGGCTCTGACCCGGTGTGCCTGGCCGAGAACGCTGCGCTGGCCTGTGAGCTGGGGGCGCCGGTAATCGACCTGAATTTCGGCTGCCCGGCCAAGACCGTGAACAAGTCGCGTGGCGGCGCGGTGCTGCTCAAGGAGCCTGAGTTGCTGCATGCCATCGTCCGCGAGGTGCGCCGAGCGGTACCGGCGGACATCCCGGTCACTGCAAAGATGCGCCTGGGCTTCGACAGCCCCGACGGTGCACTGGAGTGCGCCACGGCCCTGGCCGAGGGCGGTTCGGCGCACCTGGTGGTGCATGCGCGGACCAAGGTCGAGGGCTACAAGCCGCCCGCTCATTGGGAATGGGTGGCGCGGGTGCAGGATGTGGTCAAAGTGCCGGTGTTCGCCAACGGCGAGATCTGGACCGTGGACGACTGGCGGCGCTGCCGCGAGGTCAGTGGTGCCGAGCACATCATGTTGGGGCGCGGGCTGGTGTCGCGGCCCGACCTGGGCCTGCAGATCGCCGCTGCCCGCGACGGCCGAGCGTACCAGCCCATGAGCTGGGATGACCTGCTGCCGCTGCTGCGCGAATTCTGGCGCCAGGCCCAGGCCAAGCTGTCCCCGCGCTATGCGCCGGGGCGGATGAAGCAGTGGCTGGCGATGCTGACCCGCAGCTACCCGGAAGCGGTGGTGCTGTTTGCCGAGCTGCGTCGGGAAGATGATTGCGCGCGCATCAGCCGCTTGCTGGGGGTTGAGGCGCAGGCCTTCGAGGCATGTGTGGCCTGATCTGCCGCTGTGCAGTAAAAGCGGGAAAACAGAAAATTTTTTTGTAGCCCCTCTTGAAAGCCGTTTCACCGGCCATATCTTTTGAGTACGCGATGCCGAAGTCGGGTCGCGTAGTGACTTACTTGCTGAATCTCAGGAGTTTATGACCATGACTACCGCTTTCTCTCTCGCTCCACTGTTCCGTCATTCCGTTGGTTTCGACCGTTTCAACGACCTGTTCGAATCCGCGGCACGTAACGAGGCCGGTAGCAGCTACCCGCCCTACAACGTGGAAAAACATGGCGAAGACCACTACCGCATCGTGGTTGCCGCTGCCGGTTTCCAGGAGCAGGACCTCGACCTGCAGGTCGAAAAAGGTGTCCTGACAGTCTCCGGTGGCAAGCGCGACAGCAGCGCCGCTGAAGTGACCTACCTGCACCAGGGCATCGCCCAGCGCGCCTTCAAGCTGTCGTTCCGCCTGGCCGACCACATCGAGGTCAAGGCCGCTGGCCTGGCCAATGGCTTGCTCAGCATCGACCTGCTGCGCATCGTGCCTGAAGAAGCCAAAGCCAAGCGCATCCCGATCAATGGCGATAAGCCAGCGCTGAACTAACAGTCAGCCGGTCGGTAACGAGAAGGGCACCTCAGGGTGCCCTTTTCGCATTCCGGCATCAGAAATCTGCCGGTGCCTCCAGCAACATCTGGCGGAACTCCGACAATGGCAGTGGCCGGCTGTGCAGATACCCTTGGTACAAGTGGCAGCCCAACTGCTCGAGAAACGCCAGTTGCTCGGTCAACTCCACGCCTTCGGCGATCACCGCCAGGTCCAGGCTGTGGGCCATGGCGACGATGGCGCGGACGATTTCGGCGTCATTGGGGTCGATCGGCGCATCGCGCACGAAGGTCTGGTCGATCTTCAGGGCATCCACCGGCAAACGCTTGAGGTAAGTCAGTGACGAATAGCCCGTGCCGAAGTCGTCCATGGCAAAGCTCACCCCGTGGCGCTTCAGTTCGCGCATCTTGCTGATGGTGTCTTCGAGGTTCTGGATGACGATGCCTTCGGTGATCTCGAGCTTGAGCATCTGCCGTGGCAGGCGGTAGTCGTCCAGGCTGCGCAGGACCCGCCCGACGAAATCGTTCTGGCGGAACTGCCGCGGGCTGATGTTCACGCACAGGCTGAAGTCATTGGCGTCGATCAACCCATCCATGAGCATGTGCGCGCACGCGTGGCAGGCTTCGTCGAGGATCCAACTGCCCACTTCCAGAATCAGCCCGCTTTCTTCCAGCACCTGGATGAACTGCGCCGGCGGCTGCTGGCCGAGTTGCGGGTGGTGCCAGCGCAGCAACACCTCGGCACCAACGATACGGTTGTCGCGGGCATCCACCTGGGGCTGGAAGTGCAGGGCCAGCTCACCCCGGGCCAGCGCCAGGCGAAGGTCGTTTTCCATGCGCAAGCGCTCGCTGGCGGCCTTTTGCATGGTGGTGTGGAACAGCTGGGTGGTGTTGCGCCCGGAGTCCTTGGCCCGATACAGCGCAATATCGGCGCGTTTGAGCAGGTCTGCCGGGGTGGTGCCGTGATCGGGTATCAGCGCCACGCCGATGCTGGGGGTCACCTGCAGGCGTTGGCCATCCAGCGACATCGGTTCGGCCAGCAGTTCACGCAGGGTATCGGCCAGATCGCGCACCTTGCTTTCGACCTGTTCGCGGCTGCCCTCCAGGCCGCTGAGCAGCACCACGAACTCGTCGCCGCCCAGCCGCGCCACGGTGTCTTCCAGACGCACGCTGGCCTCCAGGCGCGCGGTGATGATCTTCAACACGGCGTCGCCCACCGGGTGGCCGAGCGAATCGTTGATGTGCTTGAAGTGATCGAGGTCGAGAAACAGCAGCGCACCCCGCAGGTTGTGGCGTTTGAGCAGGGCGATCTGCTGGCTCAGGCGGTCCATCAGCAGGGCGCGGTTGGGCAGGTTGGTCAGCGGGTCGTGGTACGCCAGGTGGCGGATCTGCGCTTGGGCATTCTTCAGCTGGCTGACGTCGCGGGCGGTCAGCAGCAGGCAGTCGGTCTCGTTCAGGGTGATCGGTTCCACCGACACTTCGACGGTGAGGATATCGCCGCGCTTGTTGCGCCCGAGCATCTCCCGATGGTGCACCCGGCCCCGCTCCTTGAGCTCGGCGAGCAGGGCGCTGCGCTGCTTGTCGTCGGCCCAGATGCCCAGCTCGTAAACGCTGCGCCCGACCACTTCCGCCGCGCTGTAGCCGGTCAGCCGGCAGAACCCGTCGTTGATTTCCAGGTAGCGGCCGCTGTAGCGCTCGGTGATGGTGATGGCGTCGGGGCTGGAGTGGAAGGCCTTGGCGAACTTCTCTTCACTGGACTTGAGCGCCGCTTCGGCGCGTTGCTGCTGGGTGATGTCGCGCAGGGTGGTGACGCTGCAGGGCTGGTCATCGACACTGATCAGGCAGCTGGATATCACGCAGGTCAAGGGTGAGCCGTTGCGGTGGTTGACCACCACGGCCACGTTGCTCAGGGCCTGTTCGCGGATCACTCGCTCGATACGTTGCGCGCGTTCGATGGACTCTGCCCACAGGCCGATTTGCTCGGCGGTGTGGCCGATCACCTGGTCGGCGTTCCAGCCGAAGGTCTGGGTGAAGGCCGGGTTGATCTCGATGAACTGGCCGGTGTCCTGGCGGGTCACGCAGATCGGGTCTGGGCTGACCTGGAACAGACTGGCGAACTTTTCTTCCGAGGCGCTCAGGCGCTGTTCGCGCTCTACCTGGTCGGTGATGTCCAGCAGCGTACCAGCCATGCGCAGGGGGTTGCCCTGGTCGTCCCGGTACAGCCGCGCACGGCTTTCGATATAACGCGAAGTGCCGTTGTCCAACTGTACCCGGTAGGTGATCTGGTAATTGCCCGCAGGCCCTTCGCGCAGGCTGCGGTAGGCCTGGCGCATGACGTTGCGCTCTTGCTCCGGCACACCTTCGAAAAAGGCATCGAAGGACTCATGGAAGGGGATGGGGTCAAGGCCGTGCAGTTGCGCCGCGCGGGCCGAGCCATACAGCATGCCGCTGGGGATGTGCCAGTCCCAGGTGCCCAACTGCGCCGAATCCAGGGCCAGATCGAGTCGCTCCTGGCTGTCCTTGAGGGCCTGCTCGGCGCGCTTGCGCTCGGTGGTGTCGACGAAGGTGCTGAGCAGAAAGGTCACGCCCTCCAGTTCGATGCCCTGGGTGCAGAGGATGCCGTCATGCACCTTGTCGTTGCTGGCCCGGAACTGCACCTCGAGGATCAGCGGGCCGCTGCTGGCGCGGGTGGCGTCGAGCATCTGCTGGCGTTGCTCGGGGTGCACCCACAGGCCCAGCTCCAGGCTGGTCTTGCCGATTACCTGGCTGCCCGGCCAGCCGAACATGTCCTCGAAATGCTGGTTGACCTCGAAGATCATGCCGTCGTGGCGACGGGTCAGCAGGATGGCATTGGGGCTCAGGTGAAACAGCGTGGCGAAGCGCTTTTCCGAGTTGATCAGCGCCGTTTCCCGCTCGCGCTGGCGAGTGATCTCGCGGATCACCCCGATCATCTGCGGCCGGCCATGGCGGTCGTGGGTCAGGCTGCCGTTTATCTCCAGCCAGTGCAGGCTGCCATCCGGCCAGCGGATGCGGTGGCGCATGGCCTGCTCCACGGGCTCGCCGTTGACCACTGCCTGGAACAACTGGCGGGTGCGCGCGCGGTCTTCCTCGGGCAGCAGGTCGAGGTAATCGATGTCGTTGGGCAGCGGGCGTTGCGGGTCGAAGCCGAACAACGCCTGGGTGCCGCGTGACCAACTGACCCGACCGGTTTCGATGTCCCACAGCCAGGCTCCCAGGTGGGCACCGTTAAGCGCGGCCAGCAGCTGTGGGGCGTTTTGCCAGGCCTGCTCGGATTCCTGAGGGTCAGCCGCAGAGATACGCGGCAGGCGCGGAAAGCGGTTTGCTGATTTGGGCATTGGTACCAGACCTTTGGCGTTTGAGGCGTCCTTGAGTTGGAAATGCCGAACTGACGACCGGTCAGGCGGACCCTGCGTGACTGTCGAGCAGGGCCATGAAGGCCCTCGCCGCATTAGATAGCGTTCGCTCCGTGTGCAGTATGTAGCCTAGCTGGCGCGACAGCTGTATGCCGGGTAAAGCGATGGGTGCAACCTGATCGTCGAGCATGGTGCGGGGCAGCACGCTCCAGGCCAGGCCAATGGAAACCATCATCTTGATGGTTTCCAGGTAGTTGGTGCTCATGGCGATGTTCGGCGTCAGCCCCTGGCTTTCGAACAGGCGCTGGACGATGTGGTGGGTAAAGGTGTTGCCGCCCGGGAACACCGCCGGGTGGCGGGCGACATCGGCCAGGCTGACCGCGTGGTTGCTGGCCAGTGGGTGCTCCGGTGCCGCCACGAAGTCCAGGGCGTCGTTCCAGACCGGGATCGCCTTGATCAGGTGGTGGGGCTCGGGTGCCAGGGTGATGACGGCAATTTCAGCGCGGCCATGGAGTATCTCGTCGTAGGCCGCTTCTGAATCCAGGAACTGAATATCCAGTGCCACCGAGGGGTACTGCCGGGTAAAGGCCCGTAGAAGCGGAGGCAAGCGGTGCAAGCCGATATGGTGGCTGGTGGCCAGGGTCAGTCTACCGCTCACCTGTCCCGTCAAATTGGTCAGTGCGCGTCGAGTATCATCGAGCACATTGAGTATTTGATAGGCCCGTGGCAGCAACGCCCGGCCAGCTTCGGTCAGGGTCACTTCACGCCCCAGCCGGTCGAACAGGCGCACGTCCAATTGCTGCTCAAGGCCGGCGATGCGTTTGCTGATGGCAGGCTGGGTCAGGTGCAGGCGTTCGCCGGCCCCGGAGAAGCTGCCGGTTTCGGCAATGGCGATAAAAGCACTGAGGTTGGCCAGGTCCATCTCTCTGATTCCTGATGGTTATGCAAAGCATGAAAATTATGAATTTGAGTTATTCAATCTATCGCCATAGCATCGTCCGTACAAGCCAAGGGGTCTTTGGCATAGAAAGACGCTGATGAGGAACAGTCTGATGGCTGGCAAAACGCTCTACGACAAACTCTGGGAAGCCCATGAGGTCAAGCGCCGTGATGACGGCTCGTCCTTGATCTACATCGACCGACACATCATCCACGAAGTGACGTCGCCCCAGGCCTTCGAAGGCCTGCGCCTGGCGAACCGCAAGCCATGGCGCATCGACACCAACATCGCCACGCCCGACCACAACGTGCCGACCACGCCAGAGCGCAAGGGCGGTATCGAAGCCATCGTCGACCAGGTGTCGCGCCTGCAAGTGCAGACCCTCGACGAAAACTGTGACGAGTACGGCATCGTCGAATTCAAGATGAACGACGAGCGCCAGGGCATCGTCCACGTCATCAGCCCGGAGCAGGGCGCTACCTTGCCGGGCATGACCGTGGTCTGCGGCGACTCGCACACCTCCACCCACGGTGCATTTGGCGCCTTGGCCCACGGCATCGGCACCTCGGAGGTCGAGCACGTGCTCGCTACCCAGTGCCTGGTCGCCAAGAAGATGAAGAACATGCTGGTGCGCGTCGAAGGCCAATTGCCTGCCGGTGTCACCGCCAAGGACATCGTCCTCGCCATTATCGGCAAGATCGGCACCGCGGGTGGCAACGGCCACGCCATGGAATTTGCCGGCAGCGCTATCCGTGGTTTGTCCATGGAAGGCCGCATGACCATCTGCAACATGTCGATCGAGGCTGGTGCCCGTGTCGGCTTGGTGGCGACCGATGCCACCACCGTTGCTTATGTTGAAGGTCGCCCCTACGCGCCGAAGGGCGAGCAGTGGGAGCAAGCGGTAGCGTCTTGGCAAGACTTGGTTTCCGATGACGACGCGGTGTTCGACACCGTGGTCGAGCTGGACGCCGCGCAGATCAAGCCGCAGGTCAGCTGGGGCACTTCACCCGAGATGGTGCTGGCGGTTGACCAGCGCGTGCCGGACCCGGCCGCCGAGGCCGACTTGGTCAAACGTGGCTCGATCGAGCGTGCCTTGAAGTACATGGGCCTGACCGCCAACCAGGCGATCACCGATATCCAGCTCGACCGCGTATTCATCGGCTCCTGCACCAACTCGCGGATCGAAGACCTGCGCGCCGCAGCTGAAATCGCCAAGGGCCGCAAGGTCGCTGCCACCGTCAAGCAGGCCATTGTCGTTCCGGGCTCGGGCTTGGTTAAGGCGCAGGCCGAACGTGAAGGCCTCGACAAGATCTTCCTCGAAGCCGGTTTCGAGTGGCGTGAACCGGGTTGCTCGATGTGCCTGGCGATGAACCCGGACCGCCTGGAAAGTGGCGAGCACTGTGCCTCGACGTCCAACCGCAACTTCGAAGGCCGTCAGGGTGCCGGTGGCCGTACCCATCTGGTCAGCCCGGCCATGGCGGCCGCCGCCGCGGTGACGGGCCACTTCATCGATGTACGCGAGTTGATCCAAGGGAGCGCAGCATGAAAGCCTTTACCCAGCACACCGGCCTTGTCGCGCCATTGGACCGTGCCAACGTCGACACCGACCAGATCATTCCCAAGCAGTTTCTCAAGTCGATCAAACGCACCGGCTTCGGCCCCAACCTGTTCGACGAGTGGCGTTACCTGGATGTGGGCCAGCCCTACCAGGACAACAGCAAGCGCCCGCTGAACCAGGAGTTCGTGCTCAACCACGCACGCTACCAGGGTGCCAGCGTGTTGTTGGCGCGGGAGAACTTCGGTTGCGGCTCCAGCCGCGAGCACGCGCCCTGGGCGTTGGATGAATACGGCTTTCGCAGTGTCATCGCACCGAGCTTTGCCGACATCTTCTTCAACAACAGTTTCAAGAACGGTCTGTTGCCGATCATCTTGAGCGATGAGGAAGTCGACGAGCTGTTCAAGCAGGTGGAAGCCAACCCTGGCTATCAGTTGACCGTCGACCTGCAAGCCCAGGCCGTGACCCGTCCTGATGGCAAGGTGCTGCACTTCGAGATCGATGCCTTCCGCAAGCACTGCCTGCTCAACGGCCTCGACGACATCGGCTTGACCTTGCAGGACAGCGATTCGATCAAAGTCTTCGAAGGCAAGCACCGCGCCAGCCAGCCCTGGCTGTTCCGGGATGCCTGATTGACCGGCTCCCTCATTGGCAACGCTGCCGATGTGGGAGCGGGTTCGCCGGCGAAGCCTGCATAGGCAACACAACACCAAAAGGATTGCCCCATGACCAGCACCACCCACACCGATGTGGTCCAACGCCAGTTCGGCGAACAGGCCAGCGCCTACCTCAGCAGCGCGGTACATGCCCAGGGCACGGAATTCGCCCTGCTGCAAGCCGAGCTGGCAGGCCATGCCGAGGCGCGTGTACTGGACTTGGGCTGTGGTGCCGGTCATGTCAGCTTCCACGTCGCGCCTCTGGTGGCGGAAGTGGTCGCCTACGACCTGTCGCAGTCGATGCTCGACGTGGTCGCCAGTGCCGCTGCCGAGCGTGGCCTGGGCAATATCACCACCGAATGCGGTGCCGCCGAGCGCCTGCCGTTCGCTGACGCCTCGTTCGACTTCGTCTTCAGCCGCTACTCGGCACACCACTGGAGCGACCTGGGCCTGGCCCTGCGCGAAGTGGGCCGCGTGCTGAAGCCGGGTGGGGTGGCGGCGTTCATCGATGTGCTGTCACCCGGCAGCCCGTTGCTCGACACCTACCTGCAAACGGTCGAAGTGCTGCGCGACACCAGCCACGTGCGCGATTATTCTGCCGCCGAGTGGCAGCGCCAGGTCAGCGAAGCCGGCCTGCACGCCCGTAGCCACACGCGTCAGCGCCTGCGCCTGGAGTGGAGCTCGTGGGTAGAGCGCATGCGCACGCCCGAGCCGCTGCGTGTGGCCATACGCCAATTGCAGCAAGCCATGGGTGAAGAAGTGCGGCAGTATTATCAGATTGAAGCCGACGGCTCGTTCAGCACCGATGTCATCGTGTTGTGGGCCGAGCGCTGAGTTTATTTCGCTGCGGCCGAGCTGGCCGCAGCGCTTGAATGGATAGAGGAAAGCATGAGCAAGCAGATTCTGATTCTCCCAGGTGATGGCATCGGCCCGGAAATCATGGCCGAGGCGGTCAAGGTGCTGGAGCTGGCCAACGACAAGTTCCAGCTGGGCCTGAGCCTGGCGCACGACGTGATCGGTGGCGCGGCCATCGACAAGCATGGCGTGCCGCTGGCTGACGAGACCCTGGAGCGTGCGCGCCAGGCCGATGCCGTGCTGCTGGGCGCCGTGGGCGGCCCGAAATGGGACAAGATCGAACGTGACATCCGCCCTGAGCGTGGCTTGCTGAAAATTCGCTCGCAACTGGGCCTGTTCGCCAACCTGCGCCCGGCCATCCTCTACCCGCAACTGGCCGATGCTTCATCGCTCAAGCCAGAAATCGTCTCGGGCCTGGATATCCTCATCGTCCGCGAGCTGACCGGTGGCATCTATTTCGGTGCGCCACGTGGTCAGCGTGAACTCGAAGGTGGCGAGCGCCAGGCCTACGACACACTGCCCTACAGCGAAAGCGAAGTGCGCCGCATTGCCCGCGTCGGTTTCGACATGGCCCGTGTGCGCGGCAAGAAGCTGTGTTCGGTGGACAAGGCCAACGTCCTGGCTTCGAGCCAGCTGTGGCGCGAAGTGGTCGAAGACGTGGCCAAGGACTACCCGGATGTCGAACTGAGCCACATGTACGTCGACAACGCTGCCATGCAGTTGGTCCGCGCGCCCAAGCAGTTCGACGTGGTAGTGACCGATAACATGTTCGGTGACATTCTGTCGGATGAAGCTTCCATGCTGACGGGTTCCATCGGCATGCTGCCTTCGGCGTCGCTGGATGCCGACAATAAAGGCATGTACGAGCCGTGCCACGGCTCGGCGCCAGACATCGCCGGCCAGGGCATCGCCAATCCGCTGGCGACCATCCTGTCGGTGTCGATGATGCTGCGTTACAGCTTCAACCAGCAGGCTGCAGCAGAGGCCATCGAGCAGGCCGTCAGCCTGGTGTTGGACCAAGGTTTGCGCACCGGTGACATCTGGTCGGCCGGCTGCGACAAAGTAGGCACGCAGGAAATGGGCGACGCAGTAGTCGCAGCGCTGCGGAATCTGTAATCTCTCTGGCCCGCCACCGTTTTAAGTCGGTGGCGGCCCACTTTTAGCAAAGGTGTAGTTGCGATGAAACGTGTAGGTCTGATCGGTTGGCGCGGTATGGTCGGTTCCGTGCTCATGCAGCGGATGCTGGAGGAGCAGGATTTCGACCTTATCGAGCCGGTGTTCTTCACCACCTCCAATGTCGGTGGCCAAGGCCCGAACGTGGGCAAGGATACAGCTCCGCTCAAGGACGCGTATTCGATTGAAGAACTCAAGACCCTCGACGTGATCCTGACTTGCCAGGGCGGCGACTACACCAACGAGGTCTTCCCCAAGCTGCGTGAAGCTGGCTGGCAGGGTTACTGGATCGATGCCGCCTCGTCCCTGCGCATGCAGGATGACGCGGTCATCATCCTCGACCCGGTCAACCGCAAGGTCATCGACCAGCAGCTCGATGCCGGCACCAAGAACTACATTGGCGGCAACTGCACGGTCAGCCTGATGCTGATGGGCCTGGGCGGCCTGTTCGAAGCCGGCCTGGTCGAGTGGATGAGCGCCATGACCTACCAGGCAGCTTCCGGTGCCGGCGCGCAGAACATGCGTGAGCTGATCAAGCAGATGGGCGCCACCCACGCGGCCGTGGCCGATGACCTGGCCAACCCGGCCAGCGCCATTCTGGACATCGACCGCAAGGTTGCCGAAACCATGCGCGGCGAAGCGTTCCCCACCGAGAACTTCGGTGTGCCGCTGGCCGGCAGCCTGATTCCGTGGATCGACAAGGAGCTGCCGAACGGGCAGAGTCGTGAAGAGTGGAAGGCCCAGGCTGAAACCAACAAGATCCTCGGTCGTTTCAAGAGCCCGATCCCGGTCGACGGTATCTGCGTGCGCATCGGCGCCATGCGATGCCACAGCCAGGCGCTGACCATCAAGCTGAACAAGGACGTGCCGCTGGCCGACATCGAAGGCATGATCAGCCAGCACAACCCATGGGTGAAACTGGTGCCGAACCAGCGAGAGATCAGCATGCAAGAGCTGACCCCGACCAAGGTCACCGGTACCTTGAACATTCCGGTGGGTCGCCTGCGCAAGCTGAACATGGGTTCGCAGTACCTGGGTGCGTTCACCGTGGGTGACCAGCTGCTGTGGGGCGCCGCCGAACCGCTGCGCCGCATGCTGCGGATTCTGCTGGAGCGTTGATCGTTCTGGTTTGACCGAAAACCCGCGCTGGCGACAGCGCGGGTTTTTTTATGGTGGGTTACGCCTGGTAGCAAACGAATGGCTGTGTTGGCCTCGTCGGGGCAATGCGAGTAAAGTGCCGCTCCCCGTTTCGCCTGAGGCAGCCCGTAGCATGAACCCTTCTCTCGATATCGCCGTCGTCGGCGCCACCGGCAGCGTCGGTGAAACCCTGGTACAGATTCTCGAAGAACTGGCGTTCCCGGTCGCCACCTTGCACCTGCTGGCCAGCATGGAGTCCGCAGGCAGCAGCGTGATGTTCGCCGGCAAGAAGCTCAAAGTCCGCGAAGTGGACAGCTTCGATTTCGCCCAGGTCAAGCTGGCCTTCTTCGCCGCAGGCGCGGCGGTCAGCCGCAGCTTCGCCAGCAAGGCCCTGCAGGCAGGCTGCACGGTCATCGACCTGTCCGCCGGCCTGGACGATGCCCTTGCCGTGGTGCCTGAAGCCAATGCCGAACGCCTTGCCGGCCTGACGCTGCCTGCACGCATTGCCAGCCCTAGCAGCGCAGCCGTTGCCCTGACCGTTGCGCTGGCACCGCTCAAAGGCTTGCTGGACATCGAACGGGTTCAGGTGATGGCCGCGCTGGCGGTGTCCGCGCAGGGGCGCGAAGCGGTCAGCGAACTGGCCCGGCAGACCGCCGAGCTGCTCAACGCCCGCCCCCTGGAGCCGCGCTTCTTCGACCGCCAGATGGCGTTCAACCTGCTGGCCCAGGTCGGCGCCGCCGACGAACAGGGCCACACCGCGCTGGAGCGGCGCCTGGTCAGCGAATTGCGCGTGCTGCTCGGGCAGCCTGAACTGAAGATTTCGGTGAGCTGCGTTCAAGTCCCGGTGTTTTTCGGCGATAGCTTCAGTGTGGCCGTGCAGAGCCGTCGCCCGGTCGACCTGGCTGCGGTCAACCAGGCCCTGGAGTCTGCCGACAGCGTCGAGTTGGTGGAGCGCGACGATTATCCGACCCCGGTTGGTGACGCAGTGGGCCAAGACGTGGTCTATGTTGGTCGTGTACGCCATGGTGTCGATGAAGACCAGCAGCTCAACCTCTGGCTGACCACCGACAACCTGCGCAAGGGCGCGGCGCTCAATGCTGTGCAGGTGGCACAATTGTTGATTAAAGACAGGCTGTAAAAGATACTGCGAGCACTTTTGTCCTGCTCTGCATGCAGGTTTCGGGACGATTCATACAAGGGAAGAGGTCATGCTTCGAATTCGCAAACTGGTTCTGGCCATGGCGGCTGCCTCGGCGCTGTCGTCGGGTATGGCCAATGCCCTGGGCCTGGGGGAGCTGACTCTCAAGTCGGCACAGAATCAGCCGCTGGACGCCGAGATCGAATTGCTCGATGTGCGCGACCTCACTGCCGCCGAGGTGGCGCCGAGCCTGGCGCCGCCGGAAGAGTTCAGCAAGGCGGGGGTGGCCTTTCCGACTTACCTCGAAGACCTGACGTTCACACCGGTGATCAACCCCAACGGCAGGAGCGTGCTGCGCGTCACTTCCAGCCAGCCGCTGCCGGGCTCGGTGGTCAAGTTCCTGGTCCAGGTGATGTGGCCGCAGGGGCGACTGCTGCGCGACTACAGCGTCCTGCTCGACCAGGCCAAGGCGCAGGGCAAGCAACCGGCGGCGGCCAATGTGGCGCCGGCGGTGACGGGTGCGAGCAACTACACCACCCAGCGCCGCGACACCTTGTGGCAGATTGCCGCGCGCAACAGCCAGGGCGGTTCGATACAGCAGACCATGATCGCGATCCAGGCGCTGAACCCGGACGCCTTCATTGGCAACAACATCAACCAGTTGAAGGTTGGCCAGGTACTGCGCTTGCCCGATCAGCAACAGGTGCAGAACATCCCTCAGGGTGAAGCGGTTCGCGACGTGGCCGAGCAGTATGCGGCCTGGCGTGAAGGCCGGCGCCTGGGGCCGCGTGCCCGCCAGCTCGACGCCACCCGCCGTGGTGCTGCCGACGCGGCGCCGGAGCGCATTGCCCAAGGTGACAACCTGCGCCTGGTCAGCCCCGGCAACCAGGCTGGCGCAGGGCAGGCCAAGGCGCTCAATGACAAGCTGGCCGTGGCCCAGGAAAGCCTCGACACCAGCCGCCGTGACAACGATGAGCTCAAGAGCCGCATGGCAGACCTGCAGAGCCAGCTGGACAAGCTGCAGCGTCTGATCGAGTTGAAGAACAACCAACTGGCCCGTCTTGAGGCCCAGGGCGCGGCCGGTACGGCGCCGGTCGCCGCCGCGCTGCCAGGCGAGCCAGCACCCACGAAACCGGCGGCAAATGCCCAGCCAGTGGTCAAGCCTGCGCCGGCCGCTGTCGACACCGCGCCGAAAAACGTGCCTGCCGCCAATGCTGCGCCGGCTGCCCAGCCGCGCGGCGCCTTCGACGATGTGCTCGGCAACCCCTTGCTGCTGTGGCTGATTGCAGGGTCTGCGTTCCTCGTGCTGCTGCTTCTGCTGGTGCTCTTGATGCGCAAGCGCAAGGCTCAGGAAGAGGCAGAGAAACACCTGCGCATGGCGCGGGCCTTGGCTGAGGAAGAGCAGGGTGCGGGGCTGGACATGGCCTCCGACAGCTTTGAAGGCCTGGATGTTACGGCACCGAGCGTCACGCTGTCGCCAGCCGTGGTCGCGGCCTCTGCCGCAGCTGCTGCCGCCGCGGAAAAACCTGCGGTCCCGGTCACCGAGCCTGTGCTTGAGCCCGACGCCACTGCCGCGCTGCTGGCCGAGGTCGAGCAGAGCGTTGAAAGCGGCCGTCTGAATCATGCCGCCGAGCTGCTCGAAACCGCCCTCGCCGCAGAGCCCGGCCGTGATGAGCTGCGCTTGAAGCTGATGGAAGTGTATGCCCGCCAGGGTGATCACAGTGCGTTCGTCGAGCAGGAGCGTGTGCTGCCGGCCACCGAACAGAACGTGGCTCAGGTTCAGGAAATCAAAGGCCGCTTCCCAGCCATGCTGGGTGTGGCCGCCGCCGGTCTGGGCGCGGCAGCGCTGGCTGCTGAAATGGATGAGCAGTACGTGCAGGGCCTGCTGCAGGACCCGCCTGAGGCACCGGTGGTTGAAGACGTTGTTTCCGAGGGCATGGCAGAGCAAGCGCTTGAGCCTGAGCCGGAAGACGAGCCAGCGGTACTGGAGCAGCCCGATTCGGTCGCTGAGGCAGCGCTGGATGACATCGTCGAGCCTGAAACCGAGGCCTTTAGCGAGATGCCTTCGCTTGAGGAATCGGACCTGGACAGCGCCTTCGATCTGAGCCTTGACGAAGACCTGCCCGAGGAAGATCCACTGGCAGCGCCGCTGTTGGACGAGCCGGTACTGGACGAGACTGTACTGGATGAATCGGTGCCGGATGAGCCCGTACTGGACGAGGTGCAGGTAGAGCAACAGCCGGCCGTCGTGGACGCCGAGCTGCAAGCCGAAGCCGATGCTGATTTCGAAGCGATGCTGGCGCAGGCCGAGCCGCAGCCGGTTGCGGACCTGGACGACTTCGACCTTGATGTCAGCGAGCCGGTTGCCCCGGCTGTCGCCGATGAAACCCCGGTGGATGTCGCCGCCGAACTGGCCGCCTTCGACAGCGTGCCGGAGTTCGAGCCGATCACCGAGCTCGACCTGCCGTCCGATTTCGACCTGTCGCTGTCGCTGGACGACGATTCGCCGGCCGCCAAAAGCTTTGCTTCGGAGCTGGACGACGTCAACGCAGAGCTGGACAAGCTGTCGCAGAACCTCGAGTCGCCTTCGCTGGAACCGCACTTCACCACTGAGGATGCAGTGGCGCAGCCGGAGCCCGAGCCGCTGGATGACCTGGACTTCGACTTCTTCTCTGGCAGTGACGAAGTAGCCACCAAGCTCGACTTGGCGCGTGCCTACATCGACATGGGCGACCACCAGGGGGCGCGTGACATCCTTGATGAAGTGGTCAAGGATGGCGACGGGACCCAGCGTCAGGAAGCCGAGGAGCTGTTGTCCCGGTTGGTCTGATTCTACTGCTGAAGCGTTGTCGCCGGCGTGTCGGCGACGGCGCCATGACAGGCGTTACCCCCAACGGCAGCCCAACAGGGCTGCCGTTGTCGTTATAATCCCGCCATTGCGTATTCACCACAGGTTTCATGCTCTTGGACATCATCGACACCGCCGCCGAATCCGCGGCCGAAGGCTACTCCCGTATCGCCCTGGGCGTGGAATACAAGGGCTCGCGCTATCGCGGCTGGCAGCGCCAGGCCAGTGGTGTGCCCAGCGTCCAGCAAGCCCTCGAGCAGGCCTTGTCGAAAGTGGCGAACGAGCCTATCTCGGTGATCTGTGCCGGGCGCACCGACGCCGGGGTACACGGCTGCGGGCAGATCGTGCATTTCGATACGCGCGCCATCCGCGACGAACGCGCCTGGACCCTGGGTACCAATTTCAACCTGCCCCACGACATCAGTGTGGTGTGGTCGCGCCCGATGCCGTCAGACTTCCACGCCCGGTTCAAGGCCACGGCGCGGCGTTACCGCTACGTCATCTACAACGACCCGATCCGCCCGGCACACCTGGCCGAGGAGGTGACCTGGAACCACCGCCCGCTGGATGTCGAACGCATGGCCGAAGCCGCCGCGTTCCTGCTGGGCACCCACGACTTCAGCGCCTTCCGCGCCAGCCAGTGCCAGGCCAAGTCGCCGATCAAGCACATCCATCACCTGCGCGTCACCCGCCATGGCCAGATGATCGTGCTGGACGTGCGTGCCACGGCGTTCCTGCACCATATGGTGCGTAACATCGCCGGTGTCTTGATGACCATTGGCGCGGGCGAGCGGCCAGCCACCTGGGCACGTGAGGTGCTGGAGGGGCGCAATCGCCGTGAAGGCGGGGTGACGGCGCATCCGTACGGCCTGTACCTGGTGCAAGTGGAGTACCCCGAAGCCTTCCAATTGCCCAAGCGTTACATCGGCCCACACTTTCTGACCGGCTATGAGGCATTGGCTGACTGACGGACGAAAAGTCATTTGCTAACATCCGGCCTTTCACCGCAATAGCAGGGTTCGCAGTCCATGAGCAACGTTCGCAGCAAGATCTGTGGTATTACCCGCATCGAAGACGCGCTGGCTGCCGCCGAGGCGGGGGCTGATGCCATCGGCTTCGTGTTCTACGCCAAGAGCCCGCGCGCCGTGGACGTGCGCCAGGCGCGTGCGATCATTGCCGAGCTGCCGCCATTCGTGACCACGGTCGGGCTGTTCGTCAACGCCTCGCGCTGCGAGCTGAACGAGATCCTCGAAGTGGTTCCGCTGGACCTGCTACAGTTCCACGGCGACGAAACCCCGCAAGACTGTGAGGGTTACAACCGCCCCTGGATCAAGGCCCTGCGGGTGCGCCCAGGCGATGACCTGGAGGCGGCCTGTCGGCTTTACGCTGGCGCCCGGGGTGTGCTGCTGGACACCTACGTGCCCGGCATACCTGGGGGGACTGGCGAGGCCTTCGACTGGTCGCTGGTGCCGGCCCGCCTGAGCAAGCCGGTCATCCTTGCCGGTGGGCTGTCTGCACAGAATGTCGGCCAGGCCATTGCCCAGGTGCGGCCTTATGCGGTGGATGTCAGCGGCGGGGTGGAACAGGCCAAGGGCATCAAGGATGCGGCGAAGATCGAAGCCTTCATGCGCGCGGTGAAACAGGCGTGACAGTGGATGTGACGGTTGGCGGCGCACCATCGTCCATAGCTATCGCAGCCCCTGCGGGGCGGCCGTCGGTGCGACGGTCGAACAACACATTAACGGTGGAGCGGCGCGCAGGAAGCCCCGGCGGCCGGTCCATCATCGTTTCATAAAAGATATTGAGCTCAAGGGCAGGGCAGGCCGGTCACGCTGGCCCCCGCCCGCCGATACTGGAGAAAGAAAGCATGAGCAACTGGTTAGTCGACAAACTGATCCCTTCGATCATGCGTTCCGAGGTGAAAAAGAGCTCGGTGCCTGAAGGCCTGTGGCACAAGTGCCCGGCTTGCGAGGCCGTGCTGTATCGTCCGGAGCTGGAAAAGACCCTGGATGTCTGCCCCAAGTGCAACCACCACATGCGCATCGGCGCACGTGCGCGTATCGACATCTTCCTCGACGCCGAAGGCCGTGCCGAACTGGGCGCCGAGCTGGAGCCGGTCGACCGCCTGAAGTTCCGCGATGGCAAGAAGTACAAGGACCGCCTCACCGGTGCGCAGAAGCAGACCGGCGAGAAAGACGCCCTGATCTCCATGAGCGGCACCCTGATGGGCATGCCAATCGTGGTCAGTGCGTTCGAATTCTCCTTCATGGGCGGCTCCATGGGTGCCATCGTCGGTGAGCGTTTCGTGCGCGCCGCCAATTACGCCCTGGAAAACCGCTGCCCGATGGTCTGTTTCTCGGCCTCCGGCGGTGCGCGCATGCAAGAAGCGCTGATCTCGCTGATGCAGATGGCCAAGACCTCGGCCGTGCTGGCGCGCCTGCGTGAAGAAGGCATCCCGTTCATTTCGGTGTTGACCGACCCGGTCTACGGCGGCGTTTCCGCCAGCCTGGCGATGCTCGGCGACGTTATTGTCGGCGAGCCAAAGGCACTGATCGGTTTTGCCGGCCCCCGCGTGATCGAGCAGACCGTGCGCGAGAAGCTGCCAGAAGGCTTCCAGCGCAGCGAGTTCCTGTTGGAGCATGGCGCCATCGACCTGATCATCTCCCGTGGCGAGCTGCGCCCGCGTCTGGCCCGCCTGCTGGCGCAGATGACCGGCCAGCAAACCCCGGAGCAGGCACGTGAGGCGGCTGCGGTCGCGTGATGAAACAAAGATCCCTGGGCGAATGGCTCGCCTACCTCGAACAGTTGCATCCATCGGCCATCGACATGGGCCTGGAACGTTCGCAGAACGTGCTTGCCCGCCTTGCGCTGGGCAAGCTGGCGCCGCGCGTGGTAACCGTCACCGGTACCAATGGCAAAGGCTCCACCTGTGCCTTCGTCGCTGCGATGCTGCGTGCCCAGGGGCTCAAGGTTGGCGTGTACAGCTCGCCGCACCTGTTGCGTTACAACGAGCGGGTGCTCATCGATGGCCAGGAGGCCAGTGATGAGCGCCTGTGCGATGCCTTCGCCGCCGTCGAGGCGGCGCGGGGCGAAATTTCCCTGACCTATTTCGAGATGGGCACCCTGGCGGCGTTCTGGTTGTTCTACCAGTCGAAGCTGGATGCCGTGGTGCTCGAAGTGGGCCTCGGTGGCCGTCTGGACACCGTGAACGTGGTCGATGCCGACCTGGCGCTGGTAACCAGTATCGGCGTCGACCATGTCGACTACCTGGGTGATACCCGTGAGTGCGTCGCCTTCGAGAAGGCCGGTATCTTCCGCGCCGGCAAGCCGGCGCTGTGTGGCGACCTCGACCCGCCGCAGCCCTTGCTGGACAAGGCACAGGAGCTGGCAGCGCCGTTGTACCTGCGTGGCCGTGATTTCGACCTGGCAAGCAGCGACGCTGCCTGGCACTGGCGCGGGACCACGGCCGAAGGTGGCCGGGTAGAGCTGCGCGATCTGCCATTGCTCGACCTGCCCATGGAAAACGCCACCTTGGCCCTGCAGGCCTATTTGTTGATGGGCCTGCCATGGGATGCCGGGCAAATCCGCCAGGCATTGCTCGACACCCGCATCACCGGGCGCCTCGATCGCCGCCAACTGAACTGGCAGGGCAAGCCGGTGGAGTTGCTGCTGGATGTGGGGCATAACCCGCATGCCGCCGCCTACCTGGCGCGGCGCCTGGCCGCTCGACCGCCCAAGGGGCGCCGCCTGGCGGTGTTCGGCCTGCTCGCTGACAAGGACCTGCAGGGCGTTGTCGAACCCTTGCAGGGGCTGGTCGACGACTGGTCGGTGGCACCACTGGATACACCTCGCAGCCGTCCGGCCGCAGAACTGGCGAATGCCTTGACGAACCTCGGCGCCTCGGTGAAGTCTTATGCCAGCGTCGACGCCGCCCTCGAAGGGCAATGCGCGCAGGCGACGGCGGATGACCAGATCCTGCTGTTCGGTTCGTTTTTCTGTGTCGCCCAGGCCCTGGAGTGGTTGGCGCGGCAGGCCCCGGAGGGTTGAGTAGATGGCAGTGCTGGATAAAGGGATGAAACAGCGCATGGTCGGTGCGTTGGTGCTGGTAGCGCTGGCGGTGATCTTCCTGCCGATGCTGTTCACCCGCGAGGACGAGATGCGCCAGGTACGGGTTGAAGCCCCGCAGGCACCGGCCATGCCGAGCCTGCCCGAGGTGAAGGTGGATCCGGTCGCCGTGCCGGAGCCTCAGGTCATTCCTGAGGAGCCACAGCAGCCCCCGGTAGTGATCGACGAGGCTACTGCGCCAGCGAGCACGCCAAGCCAGCCGATCACGCCGTCGCCACAGACCCAGGCCCAGGCCGCCAAGCCGTCAGTACCCGCACAGAAGGTGGAAACCAAGCCCGCCGCTGCGCCGGCGCCTGCCCTCGCAGCAGCCAAGCCCGTAGCGCCGTCCAAAATCGACGTCAACGGGTTACCGGTCAGTTGGTCCATCCAGCTGGCCAGCCTGTCCAACCGCGCGGGGGCAGAAAGCCTTCAGCAGACCTTGCGCAGCCAGGGCTACAACGCCTACATCCGCTCTGCAGGCGGTATGAACCGGGTGTATGTCGGGCCGCTGATCGAACGCGCCGAGGCCGAGCGTGTGCGTGATGCAATCAACCGCAAGCACAGCCTCAAAGGCTTCGTGGTGCGTTTTCAGCCGGAACGCGGTTGATGGTGCCAGCGCGGTCCGCTCCCACAGGTATCGCGCAGTTGCTGATCGGCCCGACATTCCGCTTACTCCCAGCCCGCTGCTCTGATAAAATGCGCCGCCTCAAACGTCTGTAGGCGGCACCGTGGCATTTACCTGGGTTGATTGGGCGATCATTGCGATCATCGCCGTCTCCACACTGATCAGTCTCAAGCGCGGCTTCGTCAAGGAAGCCTTGTCCTTGCTCATCTGGATCATTGCCGGTGCGGTTGCCTGGATGTTCGGTGGCTCGCTCTCGGTGTATCTTGAAAGCTATATCCAGACACCGTCGATGCGTACCATCGCCGGTTGCGCCATTCTATTTGTCGCCACCCTGCTGGTGGGGGCCATGATCAACTTCCTCATCGGCGAGCTGATCCGCGTGACCGGGCTGTCCGGCACCGATCGTTTCCTCGGCATGGCCTTCGGCGCCGCGCGGGGGGCTTTGCTGGTGGTGGTGGCCATCGGGCTGCTCAGCCTGGGGCCGGTTCAACAAGACACCTGGTGGCAGGAATCACGCCTGATACCACAATTTCTCTTGGTCGCTGACTGGTCGAAAAACCTGATTCTCGGTTTCACCAGCCAGTGGATGTCCAGTGGGGTGATCAGCACACCGGCTGATCTCCCGTTCAAGGAACAGTTGCTCGGGCCCGCAAAGCCCTGAGCGCTATTCACTCAAGTTTCGTCAAAGTAGGGGTTGCGTCGCATGTGTGGCATCGTCGGTATCGTCGGTAAGTCGAACGTCAATCAGGCGCTGTATGACGCGCTTACGGTCCTCCAGCACCGCGGCCAGGACGCTGCCGGTATCGTGACCAGCCATGACGGCCGGTTATTCCTGCGCAAGGATAATGGCTTGGTGCGCGACGTCTTCCAGCAGCGCCACATGCAGCGCCTGGTGGGCCACATGGGCATCGGCCACGTGCGCTACCCGACCGCGGGCAGCTCGACCTCGGCCGAGGCCCAGCCGTTCTACGTCAACTCGCCGTACGGCATTACCCTGGCGCACAACGGCAACCTGACCAACGTCGAGCAGTTGGCCAAGGAGATCTACGAGTCCGACCTGCGCCACGTCAACACCAACTCCGATTCGGAAGTGCTGCTGAACGTGTTCGCCCACGAGCTGGCCGTGCGCGGCAAGCTGCAGCCAACCGAAGAAGACGTGTTCGCTGCGGTTTCTCACGTGCACAGCCGTTGCGTCGGTGGCTACGCGGTGGTGGCGATGGTCACTGGCTACGGTATCGTCGGTTTCCGTGACCCGAACGGTATTCGCCCGGTGGTGTTCGGTCAGCGCCACACCGACGAAGGCGTGGAATACATGATCGCTTCCGAAAGCGTCGCCCTGGACGTGCTCGGCTTTACCCTGATTCGCGACCTGGCGCCGGGCGAAGCGGTGTACATCACCGAAGAAGGCCAGCTGTACACCAAACAGTGCGCGAAGAGCCCGAAACTGCAGCCGTGCATCTTCGAACACGTCTACCTGGCCCGCCCGGACTCGATCATGGACGGCGTCTCGGTGTACAAGGCGCGCCTGCGCATGGGTGAGAAGCTGGCCGAGAAGATCCAGCGCGAACGCCCAGAGCACGACATCGACGTGGTCATCCCGATCCCGGACACCAGCCGCACTGCGGCCCTGGAGCTGGCCAACCACCTGGGCGTCAAATTCCGCGAAGGCTTCGTCAAGAACCGCTACATCGGCCGTACCTTCATCATGCCCGGCCAAGCCGCACGCAAGAAGTCGGTGCGCCAGAAGCTCAATGCCATCGAGCTGGAATTCCGCGGCAAGAACGTGATGCTGGTGGACGACTCGATCGTGCGCGGCACCACCTGCAAGCAGATCATCCAGATGGCCCGCGAAGCGGGCGCCAAAAACGTCTACTTCTGCTCCGCAGCCCCTGCGGTACGCTATCCCAACGTCTACGGCATCGACATGCCGAGCGCTCACGAACTGATCGCCCACAACCGCACCACCGACCAGGTGGCCGAGTTGATCGGCGCCGACTGGCTGATCTATCAGGACCTGCCTGACCTGATCGAATCGGTCGGTGGCGGCAAGATCAAGATCGAGCACTTCGATTGCGCGGTGTTCAACGGTGAGTACGTCACCGGCGACATCGACGCGGCCTACCTCGAGCGTATCGAGCAGGCCCGTAACGATCTGGCCAAGGTGAAGACCCAGGCGGTCAGCGCGATCATCGACCTCTACAACAACTGATTAGGGAGCGACGGCATGACGGATCAATGGGATGCCGGGCGCCTGGACAGTGACCTCGAGGGTGTCGGTTTCGACACCCTGGCGGTGCGCGCCGGGCAACACCGTACACCGGAGGGCGAGCACAGCGAAGCGATGTTCCTGACCTCCAGCTATGTGTTTCGTACGGCCGCCGATGCGGCGGCACGCTTTGCTGGCGAAACGCCGGGTAACGTCTATTCGCGTTACACCAACCCGTCCGTGCGCGCCTTCGAGGAGCGCCTGGCGGCCATGGAAGGCGCCGAACAGGCCGTGGGCACCTCCACCGGCATGGCGGCAATCCTGGCGGTGGTGATGTCGCTGTGCAGCGCGGGCGACCATGTACTGGTATCGCAGAGCGTGTTCGGCTCGACCATCAGCCTGTTCGAGAAGTACTTCAAACGCTTTGGTGTGCAGGTGGACTACGTGCCGCTGGTCGACCTTGGCGGTTGGGAAAAGGCCATCAAGGCCAATACCAAGCTGCTGATCGTCGAGTCGCCGTCCAACCCGTTGGCCGAGCTGGTCGATATCGCCGCCCTCAGTGAAATCGCCCACGCCGGTGGTGCCATGCTGGTGGTGGACAACTGCTTCAGCACCCCGGCCCTGCAGCAGCCGCTCAAGCTTGGCGCTGACATCGTGTTCCACTCGGCGACCAAGTTCATCGACGGCCAGGGCCGTTGCATGGGCGGCGTGGTGGCGGGGCGTAGCGAGCAGATGAAAGAAGTGGTGGGCTTCCTGCGTACCGCAGGCCCGACCCTCAGCCCGTTCAACGCCTGGATCTTCACCAAAGGCCTGGAAACCCTTCGTTTGCGCATGCGTGCGCACTGCGAGAGCGCCCAGGTACTGGCCGAATGGCTGGAGCAGCAGGACGGCATCGAGAAGGTGCATTACGCCGGCCTGCCAAGCCACCCACAGCACGCGCTGGCCAAGCGCCAGATGAGCGGCTTTGGCGCCGTGGTGAGCTTTGAGGTGAAGGGGGGCAAAGAGGGCGCGTGGCGCTTTATCGACGCCACGCGGATGATCTCTATCACCACCAACCTGGGCGACAGCAAGACCACCATCGCCCACCCGGCCACCACCTCCCACGGCCGTCTGTCGCCGCAGGAGCGTGAAGCGGCGGGTATCCGCGACAGCCTGATCCGCGTTGCCGTGGGCCTGGAAGATGTCGCTGACCTGCAGGCTGACCTTGCACGCGGGTTGGCGGCACTGTGATTGAAATCAGAGGCGGTGCACCGGGCCATAACGGTCGGGTAGCCCTGGTGACCGGTGCCGCTCGCGGTATCGGCTTGGGGATTGCCGCCTGGTTGATCTGTGAAGGCTGGCAGGTGGTGCTAAGCGACCTGGACCGCCCGCGTGGGGCCAAGGTAGCCAAGGCGTTGGGTGACAATGCCTGGTTCATCACCATGGACGTTGCCGACGAGGCGCAGGTCAGTGCCGGGGTGTCCGAGGTACTGGGGCAGTTCGGGCGGCTGGACGCGCTGGTGTGCAATGCAGCGATCGCCAACCCGCATAACCAGACGCTGGAAAGCCTGAGCCTGGCGCAATGGAACCGGGTGCTGGCGGTCAACCTCAATGGCCCGATGCTGCTGGCCAAGCATTGTGCGCCGTACCTGCGTGCGCACAATGGGGCGATCGTCAACCTGACCTCGACCCGTGCGCGGCAATCCGAGCCTGACACCGAGGCCTACGCGGCGAGCAAGGGCGGCCTGGTGGCTTTGACCCATGCCTTGGCCATGAGCCTGGGCCCGGAGATCCGCGTGAATGCGGTGAGCCCGGGCTGGATCGATGCGCGTGACCCTTCCCAGCGCCGTGCCGAGCCGTTGACCGAAGCCGACCATGCCCAGCACCCGACGGGCAGGGTAGGGACGGTGGAAGACGTTGCGGCGATGGTGGCCTGGCTGCTGTCGCGCCAAGCGGCGTTCGTCACCGGCCAGGAGTTTGTGGTCGATGGCGGCATGACCCGCAAGATGATCTACACCTGAGCTGTAACACTATGAGTTGTAAAGGAAAGGGGCCGAGAAGGCCCCTTTTTTGTTTGCCCTTGAACAAGCCAACAGGAACAACCCAAATGGCACAGGGTGTGGAAACCGCTTTTTTGCCTTTTTTGAAAAAAAATTCAATGGGGGTATTGACTTAGCATCGGTACCTGCGTAAATTTCGCGGCCTCAGCGAAGCAAACGCAACAAGCAACATCGCGGGGGTGATTAGCTCAGCCGGGAGAGCATCTGCCTTACAAGCAGAGGGTCGGCGGTTCGATCCCGTCATCACCCACCACTTCCTGAGCGTTCCTGACGCAAGATGCTTCGAAAGAAGCCGATCGCCAGAGAGGAACAAGGCCTGATAAGCCATTATGCGCAGCGGTAGTTCAGTCGGTTAGAATACCGGCCTGTCACGCCGGGGGTCGCGGGTTCGAGTCCCGTCCGCTGCGCCACTTTTTAGTAACAGATGGGTGCCTTGCACCGGTCTGAGACCGAAAGGCAAATATGCCTGAGGTCGATCCCAGTTTCAATCGGGCGCAAGCCTGAATGATACGCAGCGGTAGTTCAGTCGGTTAGAATACCGGCCTGTCACGCCGGGGGTCGCGGGTTCGAGTCCCGTCCGCTGCGCCATCTTCGTTTCGAGGCCCCTTGAACGCCTCGAAGCAACAAAAAGAGCGATCAACGTGTCGCTTTTTTTGTGCCTGATAAAACTGTGCCTCTGGCCAGTAAGCAGGCAAAGCAGGTTTCACCGGGCGCAAGCCCAAGCGATACGCAGCGGTAGTTCAGTCGGTTAGAATACCGGCCTGTCACGCCGGGGGTCGCGGGTTCGAGTCCCGTCCGCTGCGCCATCTTCGCCTCGAGGCCCTGAACACCTCGAAGCAACGTGAAAAGCGACCTTAGGGTCGCTTTTTTCGTTTTCACGGCCAGCTCGGCCACCTTTACACGAAGCTGACAGACTCTTCACGGATGAACGGTTTCAGTGTCTGTGCGCGCTGATGCACAATAGGCACCTTCTCGACTTACCCGGAATTCGCAATGACCAGATCATCCGTCTTTGGTGCGCTCGGGCTGGCCCTGGTGCTGGCGGGCGTGACCGGTTGTTCCTCGAAAAAAACGGCCATCTACGAGCACGAGAACTTCGACGACTCGGGGACGTTCTCGCGCAGCTTTCCGGTGACCGATGCCGGCTCCTGCGAGGCCGCTCGCCGTGCCTTGCTCAGCCAGGGCTATATCATCACCAGCAGCGGTGCCAACCAGGTTACCGGCAACAAGAGCTTCCAGCAGAACAGCGAAAACCACCTGCAGATCAGTTTCAACGTCACCTGCGCGCCAGACGTGAGCGACGAACAGCGTTCGACCATGTTCGCCAACGCCCTGCAGGATCGCTACAGCCTGAAGAAGTCCAATACCTCCGCCAGCCTGGGTGTGGGCGTGCTGGGTTCGGTGTCGATGCCGATCGGTTCGAGTGACGACTCGATGGTCAAGGTGGCCAGCGAGACGGTGACTGCGGCGCAGTTCTACGACCGGTATTTCGCACTGGTGGAGAGCTATCTGCCCAAGCCCAAGAAGGTCAGCAAGGCCAAGGTCGAGCCTGAGGCGCCTGCGCCGAAGGTAGAAAAGCCCGCAGTTGACCTGGGGCTGCCAGAGCAGGCGGCTGCCGCCCCAGCAGCGGTTCCCGCAGCCGCCCCAGCGCCTGCCGCCGAGGTGCCAGCGGCGCCTGTGGTCAATGACAGCCAGGGCTCGCAACCTGTAGCACCGCCGGCAGAGCCGGCACCGATCCAGGCGCAACCTGCTGAAGCCCCGCCGGCCACCCTCTGAGCCTCTTTGCGCCTGCGGCTACGCGCGGGCACAGCACACATTCCCTGTTACAGACGGGCGCCGATAGCGCGTTCGATACCTGCTACGTTTACTTCTCATGAGCTTGTCATCATTCCTTCACCCAACCTGCTTAGGTTGAAGGCGACACCTACGAAGACAGATGAGAAAAGAGGACGCAGGGCAATGGACGAATATCAGGAAGAGCTGCTCGAGTTCCAGGCATACGAACTGGATACCCCGGAACCTGCCGAGGACGCCACCGAGCTTTAGCCGGCCTGCCGCTGACTGCGGCGAAACTCCCCCGGCGTGAGGCCGGTCCAGCGCTTGAATGCGCGCTGGAAAGCCTCTGCCGAAGCAAACCCCAGCAGATAAGCGATTTCGCCGAAAGCCAGCGCCGTGTCACGGATGTAGGTTTCGGCCAGGTCGCGCCGTGTCTCGTTCAGCACGTCGCGAAAGCGCGTGCCTTCCTCAGCCAGCTTGCGCCGCAATGTCCAGGTGGGCAGTTGCAGGCTCTGGGCCACTTCGTCCAGGTCCGGTTCGCGGCCGCCATTGAGTAACGGGCCGAGCAGGTGCGTGATGCGTTCACCCAGGCTGCGTACCCGTGTGCGCTGGAGCAACTCGGCTTCGCAGAGTTGCAGCAGGTGCTGCCAGGTGCTCGGGCAATGCTGCGGGTTGGCTATCTGTAGCGTGGCGCGGCTCAGGCGCAGTTGATTGCCAGCGGCTGCGAACTGCACCGGGGTACAGCACAGCGGCTGATACTGAGTGGCATAGTCGGGCGCTGCAAATTCAATATCCAGCCGTTCGGCCTGCAGCACGGTGCCTGTCAGGTCGCCCAGTTGTGCCAGCCAGCCGGCGAGCAACGATTCGACCACGAAACGGTTGTACGTGTTGTACGGGCTGATGGAGTAGAAGCGCAGCCAGGCGCCCTGGGCATCTTCCTGAAAGCTTGAGTGGCCCCGGTAGTTGGCAGCGTACAGCGGCTCGAAGCGCAGCAAGGTGCGCGCCGCTTCGCCCAGGGTTGGCGCCTGGGCCGCCGTGATGCCCGCCAGGCCGGCATGGGCCAGGCGGCTGAGGCGCCCCATGTGCAGGCCCAGGGCCGGCTCTGAGCAGAGCGTGATGGCGGCATGCCCAAGGTGCATGTAGCGGGGGATCGACAAGCGTGCGCCCGCTTCGGCCAGGCGCGCAGCATCGAGGCCATAGCGCCGCAGCAGGGGCGCTGGGTCATGGCCCAGCGCGCGCACAGCCTCGGCCAATGGCTGGACGAAGCCTACCGACAGGTCACCCAGGCGCACGCGGGGGCGGGCCACGGGGTCACAACCACAGGTTCAGCAGGCGGGCGCCATGGCTAGGGTTGCCCGCCAGCAGTTCGCCCGATTGATGGGCAAAGCCCTGGCCGTCGCTGGCCTGCTCCCAGAACTGCCCGCGCATGAACACGCTCATGCTGCTGACACCTGCGCCAGCCGCCTGGGTCAGGCGCTGCCAGGCGGTTTGCTCGCTTACCTCGCCACGCTGCAAGGCAAGCTCGGCCGCCGCTTGCTGGTGGCGGTTGCCGCGCCAGGGCGCCTGCCAGCTACCTTTGCCGCTGAGGAACACCGGGTTGGCGATCAGTTGGACCGACTGTTGCTCCAGTTGCTGGTGGTTTTCCGGGTACCAGCTGTCACTGCCGATCAGTACACCGAGGCGCCCGGCGGGGGTTTGCAGGACCTGCAGCGGGTGCTGGCGGCCATCATGGATGTAGCGGCGCATTTCGCTGTCTGGGTACTGCTGGCGCTGGGGCTGGCCCAGCAGCGAGCCGTCGCCGGCAAACACCACGCTGCTGTTGTACAGCGGGCCACTGCCGGCGTGCAGCACGCCCTGTTTGACATAAGGGGCAGGGAGCACGATAGAGCCAGCCACCAGGGTTACCCCAAACTCCTTGGCCAGGCCACCGAACAGCTGCTGATAGTCGGCGGCCATCTGCTCGGCCTTCATGCGCAAGTGCGCGTCGGTGCGCCAGTCGTCGGCGTTGGCGCGCAGCATCGCCAGGCCATAGCGCAGCGGGTTGCTCAGCTCCAGCCATTGCAAGGCCTCGCGGCTCTGCGTGACCTGGTACAGCTCGTTCTTTTCGCCGCGCGCCCACAGCCAGGTGCCGATGTGCTCCGGCAACACCACCACCGTGCGTGGGCCAACCAGCCCCTGCATTCGGGCCTGCTGCAGATAGGCCGAGAGCTTGCGGTGCAGGCGCTGCAGGTTCTGGTAGTCACTTGGGTAAAGCAGCGGCTCGACGCCCAGCAGGTTGCCGTGTTCGCCCGGCACGCCATGGTTGAGCGCGAGCTCGATGCGCAGGTCGGACAGGTAATGGCCTTCCGGGCGCTGCTGGGTCCAGAAGCCGTAGCCGCACACGGCGGCGATCATCACCAGCGCCAGGGCGCTTGCCAGGAGTTTTCGCATGAAGCGGTACTGCGCCTTGGAAGTCAGAGTTGTCTAGGGTAGCCGTGCTGTGAGGGAGGATCAATAAGTTGTCAGTTTCGATCATTGAGCCTGTTCAAACGCCTGTTTAATGTCATCGGCAGATAAACGACGGGCCCGCCGGCTGGCGAGGTACCCGCATTCCGTGATCACGCCACATGGGGACCTTCCATGGCTGCCGACCTTTATCCGCACCTGCTCGCACCGCTCGACCTCGGCTTCACCACCTTGCGCAATCGCACCCTGATGGGCTCGATGCACACCGGCCTTGAAGAGCGGCCCGGTGGTTTCGAGCGCATGGCGGCCTATTTTGCCGAGCGCGCCCGGGGTGGCGTCGGCCTGATGGTCACCGGCGGCATCGCGCCTAATGATGAAGGTGGGGTCTATTCTGGCGCCGCCAAGCTCAGCACCGAAGAAGAAGCCGACAAGCACCGCATCGTGACTGACGCGGTACACGCCGCGGGCGGCAAGATCTGCCTGCAGATCCTGCATGCCGGGCGCTACGCCTACAGCCCGCGCCAGGTCGCGCCGAGTGCGATCCAGGCGCCAATCAACCCGTTCAAGCCCAAGGAGCTGGACGAAGCGGGCATCGAGAAGCAGATCGCCGACTTCGTCAATTGCGCCGTACTGGCCCAGCGTGCGGGCTACGATGGCGTCGAGGTAATGGGTTCGGAAGGCTATTTCATCAACCAGTTCCTCGCTGCCCACACCAACCACCGCACCGACCGCTGGGGTGGCAGCTACGCCAACCGCATGCGCTTGGCCGTGGAAATCGTCAGCCGCGTACGTGAGGCCGTGGGCCCGAACTTCATCATCATCTTCCGCCTGTCGATGCTCGATCTGGTCGAGGGTGGCAGCACCTGGGATGAAATCGAGCTGTTGGCCAAAGCCATCGAGCAGGCCGGTGCGACCCTGATCAACACCGGCATCGGTTGGCACGAGGCGCGCATCCCGACCATCGCCACCAAGGTGCCGCGTGCGGCGTTCAGCAAGGTCACCGCCAAGCTGCGGGGGGCGGTGAACATTCCGCTGATCACCACCAACCGTATTAACACCCCGGAAGTGGCCGAGGCGGTGCTCGCCGAAGGCGACGCCGACATGGTCTCCATGGCGAGGCCGTTCCTGGCCGACCCGGACTTCGTCAACAAAGCCGCCGCCGGGCACGCTGATCAAATCAACACCTGCATCGGCTGCAACCAGGCCTGCCTGGACCACACCTTTGGCGGCAAGCTGACCAGTTGTCTGGTCAACCCACGCGCCTGCCACGAGACTGAGCTCAACTACCTGCCTGTGCGCGCGGTGAAGCGTATTGCCGTGGTCGGTGCAGGCCCAGCCGGCCTGGCGGCCGCCACTGTGGCCGCTGAGCGTGGCCACCAGGTGACGCTGTTCGATGCCGCTGGCGAGATCGGTGGGCAGTTCAACGTGGCCAAGCGGGTGCCGGGCAAGGAAGAGTTCTTCGAGACCCTGCGCTACTTTGCCAACAAGCTCAGCAGCACAGGCGTGGACGTGCGCCTGAACACCCGCGTCGATGTACAGGCGCTGGTGGACGGCGGCTTCGACGAGGTCATCCTGGCCACCGGTATCGCGCCACGCACCCCAGCGATCCCGGGGGTGGAGCACGCCAAGGTGCTCAGCTACCTGGATGTGCTGCTCGAACGCAAGCCGGTCGGCGCGGCCGTCGCGGTGATTGGGGCCGGCGGTATCGGTTTCGATGTGTCCGAATACTTGGTGCATCAGGGTGTGGCCAGCAGCCAGGACCGTGACGCGTTCTGGAAAGAGTGGGGCATCGACACCCAGCTTGAGGCCCGCGGTGGCGTGGCCGGAATCAAGGCCGCGCCGCACGCGCCGGCACGCCAGGTGTTCCTGCTGCAGCGCAAGGCGTCCAAGGTAGGTGACGGTCTGGGCAAGACCACCGGCTGGATCCATCGCGCGGGGCTGAAGAACAAACAGGTGCAGATGCTCAATGGCGTTGAATACCTGAATATCGACGACGCCGGTTTGCACATTCGTGTCGGCGGCGGTGAGCCGCAACTGCTGGCAGTGGACAACGTGGTGATCTGCGCCGGGCAAGAGCCGCTGCGTGAGTTGTACGACGGGCTGGTGACCGCAGGGCAGTCGGTGCATTTGATCGGCGGCGCGGACGTGGCAGCGGAGCTGGATGCCAAGCGGGCGATCAACCAAGGCTCGCGCCTGGCTGCCGAGCTTTGATAGGGCCGGGGGCTGCTTTGCGGCCCCCCGCTGTTTCACTGATAGACTGATGAATCCGCCTCAGGCCCCGATCCATGTCCATCGATTTCTTGAACCTCCCCCAGGCCCCTCTGCACCCCCTGACCCTGCCTTGGCTACAAAGCGCCAACGTCGAAGCTGCCATCTTGCGCCTGGACCTGATCGACCCCCTGATCAGCGGCAACAAGTGGTTCAAGCTGCGCCACCACCTTGCACAAGCCCATGAAGCAGGCGCCCCCGGCCTGATCAGCCTGGGCGGTAGCCACTCCAACCACTTGCACGCCCTGGCCGCCGCCGGCAAACGGTTTGGCTTCGCCACCGCCGGCTTGCTGCGTGGCCATGCCCAGGACACCCCGACGGTGCGTGATCTGCAGACGCTGGGCATGCACGTGCACTGGCTGGGCTATGGTGGCTACCGTGCGCGCCATGAAGCGGGGTTCTGGCAACCCTGGCAGGCACGTTACCCCGGCTGGCACTGCATCCCCGAAGGCGGTGGCGGCATGGCGGGCGCGCAAGGCTGCGGGTTGATCGTCGCGCAGGCGCGTACACAGCTGGCCGGCATCGGTTGGGACGATTACAGCGCCTGGTGGCTGGCCGTGGGTACCGGTACCACGCTGGCTGGCCTGGTGCTGGAAGAGGCCGGCGCGCATGACGTGCACGGCGCGCTGGCGGTGCCAGGCGATCATGGCGTGGCGGAGAATGTGAGCCAACTGGTAGGCGACAGTGGTTATAGGCTGCACGATGCCTGCCGGGGCGGCTTTGCCCGGGTCGACGACGAACTGCTGGGGTTCATCGACGCCTGCGAGCGCAGCACCGGCGTGCCGCTCGAAGCGCTCTACACCGGTAAGGCCTTGCTGGCGCTGCGTGAGCAGGTCGAGGCCGGCGTATTCCCGCCCGGCACCCGCCTGATCGTGCTGCACACCGGTGGCCTGCAAGGCCGACGCGGTTACTTGTAGGGCAGCATGCGCAGCAGCGTGTTGTCGCGTTGCACGTAGTGGTGATACAGCCCGGCCAGCGCATGCAGGCCGATCAGCCAGTAACCCCAGCTGCCGACGCGCTCATGCCAGCCTTTGATGAACTTGGCTTGGTCCGGGTCTGCGCCGATCAGGTGGGGCAGCTCGAGGCCATAGAAGGGTACCGGCTTGTCGGCGGCGCTGAGAATCAGCCAGCCGGCCAGGGGCAGGCCGATCATCAACAGGTACAGTGCCAGGTGCATCAGGTGGGCAAGGCCGGTCTGCCATGCAGGGGGCTTGGGCAGAATGGGCGGGGTGGGGCGGCTCAGGCGTACCGCCAGGCGCAGCCAGACCAGCACGAACACCGTCAGGCCCAGCATGAAGTGCAGGTCCTTCATTAGGTTGCGCTCAGCGCTGTCCTTGGGGAACAGGCCGCGAAACTCGATGCAGGCGTAGACGGCGGCCAGCAGCACCAGCATCAGCCAGTGCAGGGCGATGGACAGGCGCGCGTAATGAGGCGTCGGGGTGAGTGAAACCATGCTTGATCCTCGTCATCAGGTTTAAGGTGGCGCTCTTGCTGGCGCTCACGGGTAACTGTAACTGCTGATTTGAGGGGATGCTTTGCGCTGGGTCGGTGAAAGGTGTTTGGCCGGTGGGGCAGGGCTTGAGGTTTTTAGCGCCTATGAGATCGAGCGCCGCCAGCGCGGCGCTCGATCTTCTGGGCGCCACAAACCTCAAGCCCTGCGCACAAACCCACCTACTCGCTCAGCGCCGGCCAGCCATCGGCCACCAAAAATACCCGCTCTACTTCATGCCAGGCCCCATCGGCCTGCATGTGCAACCTGACCAGCATCTGCGCCGGCGCCTGCTCATCCAACCCCGCCAGCCAAGCCTCGAACTGCTGCACTGTCCAGCACGCCTCGGCCGTGACCCGCGCTGGCGCCAACCAGGCATTGCGCGGCAGGGGCTGCCAACGTTCAGCTGTGGCCCTTGGCCAATCCCGCCGGCGTAACCAACGCCCGCGCAGATGCAGCGGGTTGGCCCCCTCAGGCGGTTCTGCATGCCCAGGCCATGGGTAGAACAGATAACCCGCAAGCCACAGATGCGCTTGCACCTGCTGCACGCCAAGCCCGGCCAGCGCCACACGGCTGTGCGCACCACTAGACATGGGCAACTGATGCCCGGCCAGGTGCGCCAGCTTGCTGCCCAATCGGTCGTAACACCCCGGCCCGAGCCACTGCGCGGGGTCGCGGCCACCGCTGTGGTCCGGCCCCAGGTAAAGCTTGATCGCCAGCTCCAGGTGGTGGGTGCCTTCAGCGTCGCGCAGCAAGATATCCAGCTCGCCCAGCGTGCGCCCACCTTCGCGGATCGCCAGGTTGGCCGCCAGCAGCTCGATACCCGGCGCCTGGCCCAGGGCGAACTGCCACAGGCTTTCGTAGTAAAGCCCCAGGCGCCGGCTGGTCAGCCTCGCCAGCCCGTCACGCAGCGGCTGGTCATCGGCATCCAAGGCCAACAACCAGGCTTTCAGGCGCTGCGGCTCATCGGCCCAGGCACTGCCTGCCAGCGGGTGGCGCTGGGGGCAGGGCGGGGCGCTGAGCAGCGGTGGGGACAGCAGTGTCCAGGCCAGGTCGCGAACGGCAGGGCGGCGCAACTGGCGGGGCAAGTCGTGGAGTTCGGCGAAGGGCATCATCCAGCGAGCATAGCCGGTTTGCCGCTGCCCGGTCGTTTCGCCCATAATCGGCGCATAGTCACCCGCCGCAGAGCCTCGCAGGAGCCCCATGGAGCAATTTCGCAATATCGGTATCATCGGACGCCTTGGCAGCTCACAGGTGCTCGACACCATTCGCCGACTGAAAAAATTCCTCATCGAGCGCCACCTGCATGTGATCCTCGAGGACACCATCGCCGAAGTGCTGCCCGGCCACGGCCTGCAGACGTCCACGCGCAAGCTGCTGGGCGAGGTCTGCGACCTGGTCATCGTCGTTGGTGGTGATGGCAGCCTGCTCGGCGCCGCCCGCGCCTTGGCCCGGCACAACATTCCGGTGCTGGGCATCAACCGCGGCAACCTGGGCTTTCTTACCGATATCCGCCCCGACGAGTTGGAAGAAAAGGTCGCCGAAGTGCTCGACGGTCACTACCTGGTAGAAAACCGCTTCCTGTTGCAGGCCGAAGTGCGCCGGCACCACGAGGCCATCGGCCAAGGCGATGCGCTCAACGATGTGGTCCTGCACCCCGGCAAATCGACGCGGATGATCGAGTTCGAGATCTACATCGATGGCCAGTTCGTCTGCAGCCAGAAGGCCGACGGCCTGATCGTCGCCACCCCGACCGGCTCGACCGCCTATGCGTTGTCGGCGGGCGGCCCGATCATGCACCCCAAGCTCGACGCCATCGTCATCGTGCCGATGTACCCGCATACCCTGTCGGGCCGGCCGATCGTGGTGGACGGCAACAGCGAACTGAAGATCGTCGTGGCCAAGGACCTGCAGATCTATCCGCAGGTCTCCTGTGACGGCCAGAACCACTTCACCTGCGCCCCCGGCGACACCATCACGGTGAGCAAGAAGCCGCAGAAACTGCGCCTGATCCATCCGCTGGACCACAATTACTACGAAGTCTGCCGTACCAAACTCGGCTGGGGCAGCCGCCTTGGCAGCAGGGACGACTGATGCTCGATCCGGCGCGAAGTTTCGACATCATCGGTGACGTGCATGGTTGTGCGCTGACCCTTGAACGCCTGCTCGACGCCTTGGGTTACAAGCGTGTGGCGGGCGTCTGGCGCCACCCACGGCGCCAGGCACTGTTCCTCGGTGACATCGTCGACCGTGGGCCGCGTATCCGCGAGGCCTTGCACATCGTGCACGACATGGTCGAGGCCGGTCAGGCGTTCTGCATCATGGGCAACCATGAGTACAACGCCCTGGGCTGGGTTACCCCGGCCCTGCCCGGCAGCGGCAAGGCCCATGTGCGCGAGCACACGCCACGCCACGCCCGGCTGATCGACGAGACCCTGACCCAGTTCGCCCACCACCCCGGCGACTGGCATGACTTCGTCAACTGGTTCTATGAATTGCCGCTGTTCGTCGACGCCGGGCGCTTCCGCCTGGTGCACGCCTGCTGGGACCCCCGGTTGATCGAGCCGCTACGCCAGCAATACCCGAATGGGCGCATCGACCAACACTTCATCCAGGCCTCGGCCGTGCCCGGCAGTTTCGCCGCCACGGTGTGCAATCGCCTGCTGCGGGGCACCGACATGCGCCTGCCGGACGGGCTGACCCTGACCGGTGGCGATGGCCTGACCCGCGCCTTCTTCCGCACCAAATTCTGGGAAGAAGACCCGCAAACCTATGGCGACATCGTGTTCCAGCCCGATGCCCTGCCCGAGGCAGTCGCCAGCACGCCGCTCAGCCATACCCAGAAGAACGCCTTGCTGCGCTACGCCGAGGACGAACCCTTGCTGTTCGTCGGCCATTACTGGCGCAGCGGCCGCCCGGCGCCGATACGCGACAACCTGGCCTGCCTGGACTACAGCGCCGTGCTCTATGGCAAGCTGGCAGCCTATCGGCTGGATGATGAAACCCGTATCGACCCGCACAAGTTCGTCTGGGTCGACGTCGATCGCCCACAGGCCAATCAATGAACATAATCGAAGTGATGCGCCTGCCGCTGTCGGTCGACCTCAGCGGCTTCGTCCATCTGCTGCAGCGCTTGCAGGTGCCGCACCGGGTCAGCGAAGAAGGCGATGCCCAGGTGCTCTGGGCGCCCGATACCCTGGCCGAAGACGTGCTGCAACTCTACCAGCGCTTCCCGGACGGCAACGCCGACCTTGAGCTTGCCCAGGCGCCAATGGCAGCGGGTTCAACCGCGACTGCCGCCACCCAGCCCTCCCTGAAGGACCAGGCAAAAGCCTGCAAGGTCACCACCGTGATCCTGCTGCTGTGCTTCATCGTCGCGGGCCTCACCAGCCTTGGCGAAAACTTCTCGACCATCGGTTGGTTCACCTTCCTCGATTTCCGCGTACAAGGCGACTACCTGTACTTCACCCCACTGGCCCAAGGCCTCGCCGAGGGCCAATGGTGGCGCCTGGTGTCACCGATGCTGCTGCACTTCGGCGTGCTGCACCTGGCCATGAACAGCCTGTGGTACTGGGAGCTGGGCAAGCGCATCGAACTGCGCCAGGGTCCGTGGCTGTTGCTGGGCCTGACCCTGTTGTTCAGCCTGGTGTCCAACCTGGCCCAGCACTACACCAGCGGCCCGAGCCTGTTCGGCGGCCTGTCTGGCGTGCTCTACGGCTTGCTTGGGCATATCTGGCTGTACCAGTGGCTGGCGCCCAACCCGCACTTCAACCTGCCCAAGGGCGTGCTGGTGATGATGCTCATCTGGCTGGTGGTGTGCCTGACCGGGGTGGTCGGCCAGCTCGGCTTTGGCCAGATCGCCAATGCCGCCCACGTCGGCGGGTTGCTCATCGGATGCCTGACAGGGCTCTTGGGTGGCGGGATGGCCCGGCGTAAACTGTCGGCTTGAATTAGGAGACGCTATGTCCACTTTCGCGCAAATGATCGAAAACATTACCCCCGAAATCTACGAGAGCCTGAAAACGGCCGTGGAGATCGGTAAATGGTCCGATGGCCGCAAGCTCACTGTCGAACAGAAAGAGCTGTCGTTGCAGGCCGTGATCGCCTGGGAGATGCAAAACCTCCCCGAAGATCAGCGCACCGGTTACATGGGCCCGCAGGAATGCGCGTCGAAGTCGGCGCCGATCGCTAACATTCTGTTCAAGTCGGACTCGGTACATTGATCGAACTCGCTCGTGGCTCTTTGAGCAAGATGGCGGTGCGCCTGGAAGCACCGGTCGTGCAATACAGCTTTCGCCTGGGTGAGGAGCAGGTACCGGTCAACCCGTTGATCGGCCAGCGCCTGCGCCTGGAGTACCTCGGCGCCATTCATTGCAGCCATTGCGGCAAGCGCACCAAGACCAGCTTCAGCCAGGGTTACTGCTACCCGTGCATGACCAAGCTGGCCCAGTGCGACATTTGCATCATGGCCCCGGAACGCTGCCACTACGACGCCGGCACCTGCCGCGAGCCGTCCTGGGGCGAGCAGTTCTGCATGACCGACCACGTGGTCTACCTGGCCAACTCGTCGGGGGTCAAGGTCGGCATCACCCGCGCCACCCAACTGCCCACCCGCTGGCTCGACCAGGGTGCCAGCCAGGCCCTGCCGATCATGCGCGTGGCCACCCGCCAGCAATCAGGTCTGGTCGAAGACGTGCTGCGCAGCCAGGTACCCGACCGCACCAACTGGCGTGCACTGCTCAAGGGCGACGCCGAAGTGCTGGACCTGGTCGCCATCCGCGAACAGATCTTCGATGCCTGCGCCGACGGCCTGCGCGAGCTGCAGGCACGCTTTGGCCTGCAGGCGCTGCAGCTGCTGCCGGATGCCGAGGTGGTGCAGATGCGTTACCCGGTCGAGGCCTACCCGACGAAGATCGTCAGCTTCAACCTGGACAAGAACCCGGTGGTGGAAGGCACGCTGCTGGGCATCAAGGGCCAGTACCTGATTTTCGACACCGGCGTGATCAACATTCGCAAGTACACGGCCTACCAGTTGGCCGTGCTCCAGTAAAAAGGACCTGCACATGCGTACCGAACAACCGCAAGTGATCTACCTCAAGGACTACCAGGCGCCCGAGTACCTGATCGACGAGACGCACCTGACCTTCGAGCTGTTCGAGGACCACACCCTGGTCCATGCGCAACTGGTCATGCGCCGCAACCCGGCACGCGGTGCCGGCCTGCCGCCACTGGTGCTCGACGGCCAGCAGCTCGAACTGCTGCGCGCCTCGCTGGACGATCAGGAGTTGCAGCCAAGCGACTACCAGCTTGAAGCCGACAGCCTGACGGTCCACCCCAAGGCCGAGCGCTTCACCCTCGACACCAGCGTGAAGATCCACCCCGAGAGCAACACCGCGCTGGAAGGCCTTTACAAGTCCGGCAAGATGTTCTGCACCCAGTGCGAGGCCGAGGGTTTCCGCAAGATCACCTATTACCTCGACCGCCCGGATGTGATGAGCACCTTCACCACCACGGTGATCGCCGAGCAGCATCGCTACCCGGTGCTGCTGTCCAACGGCAACCCGATCGGCAGCGGGCCGGCTGAAGAGGGCCGGCACTGGGCGACCTGGGAAGACCCGTTCATGAAACCGGCCTACCTGTTCGCCCTGGTGGCCGGTGACCTGTGGTGCGTCGAGGACAGCTTCACGCGCCAGTCGGGCCGCGACGTGACCCTGCGTATCTACGTCGAACCCGAGAACATCGACAAGTGCGACCACGCCATGGTCAGCCTGAAGAAGTCCATGCGCTGGGACGAGGAAGTCTACGGTCGTGAGTATGACCTGGACATCTTCATGATCGTCGCGGTCAATGACTTCAACATGGGCGCCATGGAAAACAAGGGCCTGAACATCTTCAACTCGAGCTGCGTGCTGGCCCGCGCCGAAACCGCCACCGACGCCGCCCACCAGCGGGTCGAAGGCGTGGTCGCCCACGAGTACTTCCACAACTGGTCGGGCAACCGCGTAACTTGCCGCGACTGGTTCCAACTGTCGCTCAAGGAAGGCTTCACGGTGTTCCGCGACGCCGAGTTCAGCGCCGACATGAACTCGCGCACGGTCAAGCGCATCGAGGACGTCGCCTACCTGCGTACCCACCAGTTCGCGGAAGATGCCGGCCCAATGGCCCACCCGGTACGCCCGGACAGTTTCATCGAAATCTCCAACTTCTACACCCTGACCGTGTACGAGAAGGGTGCCGAAGTGGTGCGCATGGTCCGCACCCTGCTGGGCGCCGAGGGCTTCCGCAAGGGCAGCGACCTGTACTTCGAACGCCACGATGGCCAGGCGGTGACCACCGACGACTTCATCAAGGCCATGGAAGATGCCAACGGCGTCGACCTGACACAGTTCAAGCGCTGGTACAGCCAGGCCGGCACGCCGCGCCTTGAGGTGAGCGAAGCCTATGACGCGGGTGCCCAGACCTACAGCCTGACGTTCCGCCAGAGCTGCCCGCAGACGCCGGACAAGGCCGACAAGTTGCCGTTTGTGATCCCGGTCGAACTGGGCCTGCTGGATGCCGAAGGCAACGACCTGCCACTGCGCCTGGCCGGCGAAGCCGCCGCTGCCGGCAGCAGCCGCGTGCTGTCGGTGACCGAGGCCGAGCAGACCTTCACCTTCGAAGGCATCACGGCCAAGCCGCTGCCCTCGCTGCTGCGTGGTTTCAGCGCGCCGGTGAAGCTGAGCTTCCCGTATGACCGCGACCAGCTGATGTTCCTCATGCAGCATGACAGCGACGGCTTCAACCGCTGGGAAGCGGGCCAGCAACTGTCGGTGCAGGTGCTGCAGGAGCTGATTGGCCAGCATCAGCGCGGCGAAGCGCTGAAGCTCGACCAGCGCCTGATCACTGCGCTTGGCACCGTGCTGGGCAACACGTCGCTGGACGCTGCCATGGTCGCCGAGATGCTGTCGCTGCCGGGCGAGGCCTACCTCACCGAGATCAGCCAGGTGGCCGACGTCGATGCCATCCACGCCGCCCGCGAGTTCGCTCGCCAGCAGATCGCCGAGCAGTTGTTCGATGGCCTGTGGGCGCGCTATCAGGCGCACCGCGAGGCCTCGCGCAGCACGGCCTACGTCGCTTCGGCCGAGCACTTCGCCCGCCGCAGCCTGCAGAACATCGCCCTGTCGTACCTGATGCTGAGCGGCAAGCCGCAGGTGCTGGAAGCGACCCTGGAGCAGTTCGACCAGTGCGACAACATGACCGAACGCCTGACGGCCCTGGCGGTACTGGTCAACTCGCCGTTCGAGGCTGAGCGGGCCAAGGCGCTGGCAACCTTCGCCGAGCACTTCAAGGACAACCCGCTGGTCATGGACCAGTGGTTCAGCGTGCAGGCCGCCAGCTCACTGCCGGGCGGGCTGGCGCGGGTCAAGGCACTGATGCAGCACCCGGCGTTCACCCTGAAAAACCCGAACAAGGTGCGCGCGCTGGTTGGTGCCTTTGCCGGGCAGAACCTGGTCAACTTCCATGCGGCGGATGGCTCGGGCTATCGCTTCCTGGCAGACCTGGTGATCGAGCTGAATGCGCTGAACCCGCAGATTGCTTCGCGTCAACTGGCACCGCTGACCCGCTGGCGCAAGTATGACGCTGCGCGTCAGGCGTTGATGAAGGGCGAACTGGAGCGGATCCTCGCTTCTGGGGCGCTGTCCAGTGATGTGTATGAAGTGGTGAGCAAGAGCCTGGCTTGATTGCCAGTGGGGCCGCAAAGCGGCCCCAGCCTTTTATGTGCTTAACAAAACATAACGTCCCGCTCGTTGTATCCGCGCAACGTTCCCCGCTACGATCCCCCCAAGCTATTGCAGGCCTCTACCACAGGCTTTTCGCAGTACCTGCAAGGCATTGACCCACTAAGAAGAACACAACAGGGGACAGTCATGAGGGAGCAGCTGATGGCGCAGCCCAGGCGTGGTGCCTGGCCGCTGGCCGCCGGTGCGATGCTGGCGCTGGCATTGGGAATGTGGACGGGCAGCGTCGAAGCCGCTGCCGCCGACGAATACTCGACCGAATCGGCCAAGGCCAGCCAGAGCCTGCTGATCGACGCCGCCCACGCCGGCAAGCGCCTGGTAGTGGTGGGCGATCGCGGTCATATCCTGTTCTCCGACGACCAGGGCAAGACCTGGACCCAGGCGCGGGTGCCCACCCGGCAACTGCTCACCGCCGTGTTTTTTCTCGACGACAAGCGTGGCTGGGCAGTCGGCCATGATGCGCAGATCCTCGCCAGCACCGACGGCGGCGCGACCTGGAGCAAGCAGTTCGAAGACCTTACCCGTGAAGCCCCGTTGCTCGATGTCACCTTCCTCGACGCCCAGCACGGGTTTGCCGTAGGTGCCTATGGCGCCTTGCTGGAAACCCGCGACGGCGGCCAGCACTGGCAGGACGTCGCCGAGCGGCTGGACAACCCCGACCAGTTTCACCTCAACGGCATCGCCGTGATCAAGGGTGCCGGCCTATTCATTGTCGGCGAGCAGGGCAGCATGTTCCGCTCCAGCGACAACGGCCAGGCCTGGGCCAAGGTCGACGGCCCTTACGAGGGCTCGTTGTTCGGTGTGATCGGCACCGCCCAGCCGCAGACCCTGCTGGCCTACGGCCTGCGCGGCAACCTGTTCCGTTCAACGGACTTCGGTGACAGCTGGCAGCCGATCGCGCTCAAGGCCGCGCGCGGCGCCCTCGAATTCGGCCTGGCAAGCGCTACGCTTGTCGAGGATGGCAGCGTGGTGCTGGTCGGTAACGGCGGCAGTGTGTTGCGCAGCCATGACGACGGGCAAACTTTCAGCGTCTACAACCGCGCCGACCGCATCGCCCTGGCCGGCGTCACTGGCCTGTCCACGGGCGGCTTGCTGCTGGTGGGGCAGGGTGGTGTGCACCTGGCCACCGCCGAAGGTGCCGACCAGGCTGCCGAGGAGCCGCGCCCATGACCAGCAGGGAGAGCATCACCATGCACCCGCATCATCAGGACAAGGCCACGCTGCTCGAACGCCTGATCTTCAATAATCGCCCCGTGGTCATCGCCCTGTGCGTGTTGGTCAGCATTTTCCTGTTCTGGCAGGCCACGCAGATTCGCCCCTCGACCAGCTTCGAAAAAATGATCCCGCTCGAACACCCGTTCATCGAGCAGATGATGGAGCACCGCAACGACCTGGCCAACCTCGGCAATACCGTGCGTATTTCCGTGGAGGCGGTCAACGGCGACATCTTCGACAAGGACTACATGGAGACCCTGCGCCAGATCCATGACGAGGTGTTCTACATCCCCGGTGTCGACCGCGCCGGGCTGAAGTCGCTGTGGAGCCCCAGCGTGCGCTGGACCGAAGTGACCGAAGAAGGCTTCTCGGGTGGCGAGGTGATCCCCAATACCTACAACGGCTCGGCCGAAAGCCTCGACGCGTTGCGCGACAACGTGCTCAAGTCCGGCCAGGTCGGGCGCCTGGTGGGTAACAACTTCAAGTCCACTATCGTTGACGTGCCGCTGCTGGAGAGCTACCCCGACCCGCAGGACCAGGGCAAGCAGGTCAAACTCGACTACCAGCAGTTCTCGCATCAGCTGGAAGAAAAGATCCGCGACAAGTTCCAGGCACAGAACCCCAACGTGAAGATCCATATCGTCGGCTTCGCCAAGAAGATCGGCGACCTGATCGACGGCCTGGTGATGGTGGTGATGTTCTTCGGTGTGGCCCTGGCCATCACCTGTGTGCTGCTGTACTGGTTTACTTGGTGCATCCGCAGCACCATCGCCGTGCTCATCACCACCCTGGTGGCGGTGGTCTGGCAACTGGGGTTGATGCATGCGGTGGGCTTCGGCCTGGATCCGTATTCGATGCTGGTGCCCTTCCTGATCTTCGCCATCGGCATTTCCCATGGGGTGCAGAAGATCAACGGCATCGCCCTGCAGTCCAGCGACGCCGACAACGCCCTGACTGCGGCCCGGCGCACCTTCCGCCAGCTGTTCCTGCCCGGGATGATCGCCATCCTCGCCGATGCCGTGGGCTTCATCACCTTGCTGATCATCGACATCGGGGTCATCCGCGAGCTGGCCATCGGCGCTTCGATCGGTGTCGCGGTCATCGTCTTTACCAACCTGATCCTGCTGCCGGTGGCGATCTCCTATGTGGGCATCAGCAACAAGGCCGTCGAGCGCAGCAAGAAGGATGCGACCCGTGAACACCCGTTCTGGCGCCTGCTGGCCAACTTCGCCAGTGCCAAGGTGGCGCCGGTGTCGATTGGCCTGGCCTTGGTGATGTTCGCCGGTGGCCTGTGGTACAGCCAGAACCTGAAGATCGGCGACCTCGACCAGGGCGCTCCGGAACTGCGCCCGGACTCACGCTACAACCAGGACAACAACTTCATCATCAGCAACTATTCGACCAGCTCGGACGTGCTGGTGATCATGGTCAAGACGCCGTCGGAAAGCTGCTCGATCCACTCGACAATGGCGCCGATCGACGAGCTGATGTGGACCATGGAGAACACCCCGGGCGTGCAGTCGGCGATCTCGCTGGTGACCGTGTCCAAGCAGGTGATCAAGGGCATGAACGAGGGCAGCCTGAAATGGGAGACCCTGTCGCGCAACCCGGACGTTCTCAACAACTCCATCGCCCGCGCCGACGGCCTGTACAACGCCGACTGCTCGCTGGCGCCGGTGCTGGTGTTCCTCAACGACCACAAGGCCGAGACCCTGGAACGGGTTACCGCCGCCGCCAAGGCCTTTGCCGACAGCCACAACAAGGAAGGCCTGCAGTTTTTGCTGGCAGCCGGCAACGCCGGGATCGAGGCGGCCACCAACGAGGTCATCAAGTCGGCCGAACTGACCATTCTGGTGCTGGTGTACATCTGCGTGGCGGTGATGTGCCTGATCACCTTCCGCTCGTTCGCCGCGACCTTGTGCATCGTCCTGCCGCTGGTGCTGACATCGGTGCTGGGTAATGCACTGATGGCCTACATGGGCATTGGCGTGAAGGTCGCCACCTTGCCGGTAGTGGCCTTGGGCGTGGGCATTGGCGTGGACTACGGCATCTACATCTACAGCCGCCTGGAAAGCTTCCTGCGCGCAGGCCTGCCGTTGCAGGAGGCCTACTACGAAACCCTGCGTTCGACTGGCAAGGCCGTGTTGTTCACGGGGTTGTGCCTGGCCATTGGCGTGTGCACCTGGATCTTCTCGGCGATCAAGTTCCAGGCCGACATGGGCCTGATGCTGACCTTCATGCTGCTGTGGAACATGTTCGGTGCGCTGTGGCTGCTGCCGGCGCTGGCGCGGTTCCTGATCAAGCCCGAGAAGATGGTGGGCAAGGAGGGTGGGTCGATTTTCGCCCACTGATTGCTGTATCTGGGGGCCGCATTGCGGCCCCAGGGTTATAATGCCGGCACTTCTCTAACTGGTATCCCCATGTCCCCCCTTGCCACCGCCCTCGCAGCCTGCGACATGCTGCTGATCGACGGCCTACACGCCTTCGACTTCACCGCCAACGAAACCGGCCTCACCGTCGAATGCATGGACGGCCGCCAGCTGCGCCGCTGGGCCTTCACCGCCGAACAGGTCGCCGCCGCCATCGCCACGGGTGACGAGTGGCAGCTCAGCGATGCCCAGGGCGAGCATCGTCTAGTCTGTATGAGTGCCTTTCGTGCCCCGGATGAAGACGACGATGAAGCGAATCTGGACGAGCCTGCTGACCGCTAGCCTGATGACCCTGACCCTCAATGCCCAGGCTGCCACACTGCTGGTGGGCAGCTACACCGATGGCGCCAGCCAAGGTATCTACCGCTACCGGTTCGACAGCACGACAGGCCATATCGACCCCACCCCGCAACAGGTGGTCAAGAGCGTGAGCCCCTCCTGGCTGGTGCTCTCGGCCGACCAGCGGCAACTGTTCGCCGTCAACGAAACCGTTCAGGGCCACGTCAGCAGTTTCAGCGTGAGCAGCAAAGGCGAGATCAAACCCCTCAACCAGGTGGCCAGCCGGGGCGACGAGCCAACCCACGCCAGCCTCAGCCGCGACCAGCGCTACCTGTTCGTTGCCAATTACGCGGTCAAGCCAGACCCCGGTGGCAGCCTGGTGGTGATCCCGGTGGCCAAGGACGGCAAGCTCAAGGCGGTGGTGCAGCAGGCCCGGCACAAACCAAGTGGCGCCAACCCCGAACGCCAGGCCGGCGCCCATGTGCATTCGCTGGTGCTGTCGCCGGATGGGCAGCACCTGTATGCCAGCGACCTGGGCGCCGACAAGGTGTTCATCTATCGCTACGATGGCGCCAGCGCGGACCACCCACTGACCCCGGCGATTCCTGCTTCAGTGGCCTTGCCGCCGGGCAGCGGCCCGCGCCACCTGCTGTTCGACGGCAAGGGGCGACACGCTTACCTGACCCTGGAAATGAGCGCCGAGGTGGTGATGTTCGATGTTCAGGAAGGCAACCTTGTCGAACGCCAGCGCCTGCCCCTGACCGAGCGCCAGGATGCCGCGGCGAAAGCAAGTGGTGGCTTGCACCTGTCGGCGGACGGGCGCTTCCTGTATGTCAGCAATCGGGGCACGGCCAACGAGATCGTGGCGTTCAGCGTAGGTAAGGATGATGGCCAACTGGCGTTCTTGCAGCGCCGTTCGGTCGAAGGTGATCACCCTCGGGAATTTGCCCTGGACCCCAGCGACAACTTCCTGCTCGTGGCCAACCAGAAGAGTAACCAGATTGTGGTCATGCGCCGCGATCCGCGTAGCGGCAAACTGGGGGACACGGTGCAGACGCTGCCACAGAATGCGCCGTCGGACCTGAAATTCATCGAGTGACTATCGATCAGCGTGATAATGGTTACTGCCGCAATGAATTTCTAGCGGCGACCTTGGCGGCGTAAGTTTGACCCAAGGCCCAAACGGGCCAACGTCAAACCACCGCCGTCGAGGTAAGCCCAGATGAACTTCAATCTCTTCCCGGTCATCGCCGCATCCGCCATCTCCGCTTCGGTCGTGCTGCCGGCACAGGCCCATGCCGACACCAGCAGCAAGGCGTCCAGTACCCACAGCTATACCGAGCAGTACCTGCGCCAGAGCGCGCATTTTCATGCAGCCTTGAGTGGCAAGCACGGCCACTGAGCACTACCCGGCTTTTGTGTAATCGATGGACTCGCCCCCGCCGAGGCATCACAGTGCCACGGCGGGGGCGAGTCCATCAATTACACAAGGGCCGCGTCAGGTCACTTGGCCATGACGGCCTTGAACAGGTCCGACGCCAGCCACCCCTCCAGCCAGCTCCGCACCCGCGGATAAGCCGCCTCGGCGAACCGCTGCGGTTCGACCCCGGCAAACTGGCGCATCAGGGGCAGCAACGCGGCATCGGCCAGGCTCGGATGATCGGCCAGCAGGTAAGTCCGGCCTTCAAGCAGTACTTCAAGCGCTGCCAGCCAGGTTTCGGCCTGCTGGCGGTAGTGCTCGCGGGAATGCTCAGGGTATCGCTCGGCGTACTTGTACAGGTTCACCTGCGCCTTGAACGTGGAGTCGTTACGGGCGATCAGCGCCTCGGCCTGTTGCGCCGCCGCCGGGTCCGCCCGTAGCCGCCAGTCCTGCGGGTCGTTGCGTTCCAGCGCCCAGCGCATGATGTCCAGGCTTTCCTCCAGCACGCCGGTACCGGTGTCCAGCACCGGCACCGTACCCTTGGGCGACAACGCCAGCAGCGCGGCCGGTTTGTTCTTCATCGCCACTTCCTGGACCCGTACTTCGCACCCGGCATAGCGCAGGGCCAGGCGCGCGCGCATGGCCCAGGGGCAGCGGCGGAACGAGTAGAGGATCACCCGCACACCTCGACGTCACTCAGGCCGTTGCCCTGGCGGCGCACCTGGATCTGCACCGGGATGCGTTCATGCATCTCCTGCACGTGGGAGATCACCGCGACCTTGCGGCCCTGAGCCTGCAAGCCGTCGAGGGCATCCATGGCCAGTTGCAGTGATTCTGGGTCGAGGCTGCCGAAGCCTTCGTCGATGAACAACGATTCGATGCGCAGGGTGCTCGAGGCCATCGACGCCAGGCCCAGTGCCAGGGCCAGCGATACCAGGAAGGTTTCACCGCCCGACAGCGAATGCACCGAGCGCAGCTCGTCGCCCATCTCGGTGTCCAGCACCAGCAGGCCCAGGGCACTGCCGCCGCGCTTGAGGCGGTAGCGACGCGCCAGCTGGCGCAACTGGCTGTTGGCATGGTGCAGCAGCAGGTCGAGGTTGTAACCCTGGGCGATCTTGCGGAACACATCGCCAGAGGCCGAACCGATCAACGCATTCAGGCGCGCCCAGCGCTGCCATTGCTGATGGGCCTGTTCGATGTCCTCGGCCAGCGCCTGATACGCCAGTTGGCGACGCTGGTCTTCGGCCTGGGCGGCGCGCAGCTCGGCGCACTGCTGTTCATGGTTGGCCAGCAACGCGCGCAGTGCTGCGAGGGACTGCTCAAGGTCTTCGGCCGTGGCCTCGACGCTGGCTTGCGCGGTATGTTGCTGCAGGCGCTGTTCACGCTCCTGCAACAGCACGCGGCCTTGTTCGATGGCCTTTTGTGCAACTTGCAGGCGCTGGCGCAGTTCGCCCACTTGTGCGTCGTCCATGGCCAGCAGGCGGTCGAGGCCGCTATCGTCGAGCTCGGGGTGTGCGGCGCGCCACTGAGCGATTTCACCCTGCAACTGCTGGTGTTCGTGGTCCAAAGCCTGCTGGCGGGCGCTATTGGCCTTGAGTTCGCCGGCCAGCTGCAGGGCATGGGTGCGGGCCTGTTGCAACTGCTCGGCAGTCTCGGCTTCGCCTGTGCGGGCGTGCTCTACCTGTTGCTCCAGATGGCGTTGCCAGTCCTCGGCACGCGGGTGTTCACCCAGCAGCTCGGCCAGGGCGGCGCGGGCCTTGTCCATCTGTTCGGCCAGCCCGCTGACCTGCAGTTGCAGTTCTTGCTGGCGCTGCACGCGGGTTTGCTGCTGGTCGTGCAGGCGCTCCAGCTGTTGCAGGCGCTGCTGATGTTCTTGCAGTTCGTCCTTTTGCTGGTCCAGCTGTTGCTGGCGCTGGGCGATCTGCTGGTCGAGGCTGAGGAAGGCCTGCGCCGGCTCATCGCGCAGGGCCTGCAGCACAGGGGGCGGCAGCAGGTTGGCGAAATCGGCCAAGGCCTGCTCAAGGCGTTCCTGGTCGGCGGCCAGAGCTTGGTGCTGCTGGTCCAGGCGGCGTTGTGCCTGCTGTTGGGCTTCGCTCGCGGCTTGCAACTGCTGATTGAGGCGGGTGGCATCCCTTTGCAGGGTCAGCAGCGTGGCTTGGCGCTGTTCGTCACGGCCGATTTCCTGGTCGAGGCGGCGCAGTTGGCTGTCCAGCCAGGCACTGCGGGCCTTGTCTTCATGGGCACTGAGTGCGGGCCACAGGGCATGGGCCGCCAGTTGCTCGGCCAGCGGCTGCAACTGCTCACTCAGTTGCGCCTGTTGATGCTGATACTCCTTGATCTGGCCATTGACCACACCCACCTGGGTGCGCAACTCGATCAGGCGGGAATTGAAGTGCTCGACCTGTGCCAGGGCCGTCGCTTCTTCGGCCTGGTCATGCCGGCCCAGGCTTTGCAGCAGCGCTTCGGGCTGATGGAAGGGATGCTCGGCGCTGCCACAGACCGGGCAGGGTTCGCCCTCGTGCAATTGCGCACGCAGTTCTTCGACGCTGGTGCTGCGCGCCAGGCGCTGACGTTCCAGCAGTTGCCGGGTGAGCGCCAGCGCCTGCTCGGCAGCTTCAAGCTCGGCCTTGGCGGCGGTGCCTTCGCCAATCAGTTGCTGGCGTTGCTGCAGGGCCAGTTGCTGGCGTTCGCGCAACGACTGGATACCCTGTTGCAGCTCCTGCTCGCGGGCATGCAGGCGCGACAGTTGTTCCACGGCACGTTGCTGTTTGCGGTTTTCCTGCAGCATGCCGCCCAACAGGTCGAGCTGTTCGGCCAAGGCCTGGGGCTCTGCTGCGGCTTCGCGGAACAGCACTTCGAGGGCGTCGCGCTGGGTTTGCAACTGCGCATTGGCCTGGCTGGCCTGGGCCTGCAGGCCCGGCAGCTCTTCGCCGCCCTGGTTCAGGCGGTTGCCGATCTGCAACAACTGTTGCAGCTGTGGGCGATAAGCCTGCCAGGCGCTGGTGAGGGCAGCCAGGGGGGCACTCTCGGCCAGAGCAGTGTCGATCTGCGCCAGTTGCTGCTGGCCGCGCTGCTGGTGCTCGGCCAACTGCTGCAGTTGTTGCTCGAGCTCGGCGGCGGCCAGGTCGGCCTGCTGGCCGGCCTCGCGGGCCTTGGCCAGTTCTTGCTCCAGGCGGGTGAGGGTGTCTTGCTCGGCGAAGGCCTGGCGCAGGCGCGGGGCGTTTTCGCCCTGGCTGGCCTGGGCCTGGCTCAGCGCCTGACGGGCTGATTCGAGGGCCCGTTCAAGTTCGCCGATGCGGCCTTGCAGGTCGCTCTGCTGGCGGTGTTGTTCGCTGAGCTCGCTGGCCAACGGCGCGAGCTGCGCCGCCAGGGCCTGCTGACGGTGGAACTGGTGGCGCTGGGGCGCCAGGCGCTCCAGGCGCTCCAGGTCCAGGCGCTGATCGGTGAGGTGCTGCCAAGCCTGCTCGGCGGCCTGCAATGCTGAGCTGGCTTCGCCCTGCTGTACCTGCAGCTGGCGCTGTTCATCGAGCCAGGTACGTTGCTGCTCGAGCTGGCGCTCTTGCGCCTGGTCGGCCTTGAACTGCTGCTGTGCCTGCTCCAGGCGCTGGTCGAGTTCGGCACGGGCATCGCTCGGCATGGGCAACAGGTGGCTGGCGCGGTCCTTCAGGGCACTGTGCGCCTCGCCGGCCTCGCGGGCCTTGCTGAAGGCACGCTGGCCAAGGCGGGTGTAAATCGCCGTGTTGGTGAGCTTTTCCAGCAGTTCGCTGCGTTCCTTGTCGTCGGCCTTGAGGAAGGCGCCGAACTCGCTCTGGGCCAGCATCACCGCGCGGGTGAACTGCTCGAAGTTCAGGCCCAGGCGCGCTTCGACCAGTTGCTTGTATTCCTGCTTGCCACTGGCCAGTACCTGCTCGCTGTCCAGGTCATAAAAGCTCTGGCGGCTGTGTTGCAGCTTGCCGTTGGCCTTGTCGCGGGCGCGGTTGGCTTCCCAGCGGGCACGGTAGCGACGGCCGTCGATGCCGACGAAGTCGACTTCGGCGAAACCGCTGCCGGTGCCTCGGCGCACCAGGTTGCGTGGGTCAGAGGTCGGGATCTCGCCGTCGGCGTCCGGCACCTTGGCTTCGCGGCCAATGTCGTTGAGCCGGGGGACAGTGCCGAACAGGGCCAGGCACAGGGCATCGAGCAGCGTGCTCTTGCCGGCGCCGGTCGGGCCGGTGATGGCGAACAGGCCGGCGCTGGCCAGCGGCTCGGCGGTGAAATCGATGTCGATCGGGCCGGCCAGGGATGCCAGGTTCTTCAGGCGTATGGCGAGAATCTTCATGGCTGTTCCTCTTCCAGCTGTGCGTCCTGCAACAGCAGGGCGAAGTCGGCCAAGGCCTGTTCATCGGCGGGGTTGCCGTAGGCTTGCTCCCAGGCGCGGCTGAACAGGTCTTGCGGGGTCATCTGGGACAGTTCGACGAAGGCCAGGTCGTCGTCCTCGGCGCTGGCGCGCCCGGCATATTCGGCGCCAATGCGGATCAGCCGCACGGCTTTGCCTTGCAGGGCGCCTTCGATTTGCTGGCGCAGGTCGGGCTGCGGTTCGTCCAGCACGACGCGCACTTCGAGCCAGGGCTGGCGGTTAGGGTCTTCGAGCAGGTCGATCACCGGCAGTTCGGCGAGCTGTGCCAGCAGCTCGCCAAGCGGTGCCGGGCCGATGCGTTGCAGGGCCACGGCGCGAGGCACCGGGCGCGCTTCGACGCTGACCAGCTCGGCACCGTCCAGCTCTACCTCCAGCACCTGGTGCGGGTAGTTGATCTCGGCGAACGACAGCGGGATCGGCGAGCCGCTGTAGCGAATGCGGTCTTCGCGGTTGACCTTCTGCGGCTTGTGCAGGTGGCCCAGGGCGACATAGCTGATGGCCTTGTCGAACAGCTTGGCCGGCAAGGCCTCGGCGTTGCCGATGATCAGGCTGCGCTCGGAGTCTTCCGACACGGCGCCGCCGGCCATGTGGGCATGGCTGATGGCGACCAGTGCCTGGTCCTTCTTGCGTTTTTGCAGGGCGGCGGCAATCAGTTGCTGGTGCACCTGGGTGATGCCTTGCAGGTAGTCGTCACCCAACTGCGGGCCGGTCACTTCCGCGGGGCGCAGGAAGGGCAGCGCCAGGCACCAGGCGCTGATTTTGCCGCGGGCGTTGGTCAGTGGGATCAGCAGGCGCTCGGCATCCAGCTGGCCTTCGTCGAGCCAGTGCACACGGCCCAGGGCGTGAGTACGCAGGCGGCGCATCAATGCTGCGGGCAGTTCGATGCGCGAGCCGGAGTCGTGGTTACCGGCGATCATCACGATGTCCAGCTTGGGCTGTTGCTCGTGGGCCTGGACGATGAAGTCGTAGAGGCGCTCCTGGGCTTTGACCGGTGGGTTGACCGTGTCGAAGATGTCGCCGGCGATCAGCAGCGCATCCGGCTGGCGCAGGTGCAGTTGGCTGAGCAGCCAGTGGAGGAAGCAAGCGTGTTCGAAATCGCGTTCCTGGCCGTGCAGGCTTTGGCCCAGGTGCCAGTCGGAGGTATGAAACAGACGCATGGATGACCTGTTGGTGTCGAGTCGAGCAAGCGGGGGGCTTGGCTTGGATGATGGGCGTTGCGCAGGGGGGTATGGTAACTCAATGGTGGGGGAGAGGGGCATGCCTGGGGGGATTGCATGTGGGGGAATGGATGTGGGCGTACAGGTGCATGTCATGAGTCTTTCAGCGCCTATCAGATCGAGCGCCGCCCGCGCGGCGCTTCGCGGGGCAAGCCGGATCGCCGCACCGCCGCTCCCACATCTGTTTCGGGCCAGTTATGCCTGATGCATTGGCGCGCGGCCCTTTGGTGCCCGCCACAATATCGCGTCGGACAAACAAGGCGGTCGCGCGCAAATGGCACAGGCCTCACTGGCCCGAAACAGATGTGGGAGCGGCGGTGCGGCGATCCGACTTGCCCCGCGAAGCGCCGCGCGGGCGGCGCTCGATCTCACAGGCGCTGAAAATGCCAAGCCCTGCACCCGCTGCACCCCACATGTCACTTCGGATACAACGGCGGCAACCCCCCCGTATCCCCGGAAGGCAGCAGCACCTGCTCGGCCGGCGGAATGGTACCGATCGCCCGCCACAAATCCTCACCCTGCCAATACTGCCCACTCTCGCTATACAACGCGCCGTTCAGCCCATCCAGCGCATCGGACAACGGCACGAAACGCGCCGCCATCTCCGCCAGCGTCTGCGGTTGCTGGCGTGCCCAGGCGTCGAGCGCCTGGCGCGTGGCCTGGGGGTCGTTGGCCTGGCAGGCGCGCTTGAGGTCGTCCAGCAGGGTGCGTGGGCTGGGGCCTTGTTGCGCGGCGCGCAGCACCGCCGGTTGCGAGCGCGCCCGCCACCACAGGGTGAAGCCAAGCAGCGTAGTCAGGGCCAACACCAGCGTGGCAAGCTGCCAAGGCCACAGCAAGCCGCTGCCAGAACGGCTGTCGCCGATCGGGGTGTCGGCACTCAGCGCCGGGTTGTCCTGCACGCTCAGGGTTCGCGCCGGCAGGCTGGTGTGCTCGAGGTGATCTTCACGGGTGTTCCACCACGACACTTCCAGCGCTGGCAGGGCCAGCTCGCCACTGTGGGTAGGCACCAGGGCCTCACGCTCCTCGCGGTTGGCGGTCATGCCGCGGTCGTTGATTTCGTTGCGTAGCAGCGGCTGGTCGGGGTAGCGGCGCAGGCCGGTGATCTCGGTGGCCGGCAGCGGCGGCAGCTGAGTGCTGGACAAGCCGTCAGCGCGCAGGGTGATGTTGCGGGTGAGGGAATCGCCAATTTGCGTCTGCTGGCTGCCTGGGTCGGGGTTCCAGTGCTCTTCAACGGTCAGGCTGCGCGCGGGCAGCCACGGCGCACCGGCCGGCCAGGCCGCCGGAATCGGGCGCACGGCGAGGCGCAGCGGCAGCGAGCTGACCTGCACCTGGCGGCCGGCACGCGGCGCGGCGGCGGGCGACTGTTCGTCGTCGACGCTGGCGGCGGCGGTGGCGGTAAAGGTCAGGGGGGGGATCTCCAGGCCGCCGCTCTGCTGCGGATAGACGGCATAGCGGGTTTCAATCACCCCGTGGCGCACGCCGTTGATTTCCTTTTCGTAAGTGCGCGACTCGCCCAGTGGCTCGACCTTGGCGTTGTCCAGCTGCAGCGGGCTGAGGCTGCTGTCGTCATACAGCGCCACCGAATGGTAGATGCGCAGGGTCAGCACCGCCTGGGCCTGGACATACACGTCGGTGCTGTCCAGGGTCGCTTCGATGAACACTTGGGAGGCGCTGTCCTGGCGGCTGGCATCGGCCTGCAGCACTTGCAGGTCGATGGCCTGGCTGCGTGACTGGCCCAGTTGCAGTTCCGGGATGCGCAGGCTGCCGCTGCGCCGTGGCAGCAGGGTGATGATCCAGCGGGTGCTGGCGCGGGTTTCGCCGTCGAGGGTGTGCAGGCTGTTCAGCTGGCGAGTGCCACGCACCTCGAAGTCGCCCTCCAGGGCACGCAGGTCGGGCTTGCCAAACTGGGTCACGTCCTGGCTTTCGAGGGTCAGTTCAAGGCTTTCGCCGGCGTCCAGGCGGGTACGGTCGACGCTGGCTTGCAGCATCGGTTCGGCCTGGGCCAGCAAGGCCCATAAGAAACCGAGGAGAAAGACGCCGAAGCGACTCATTGTGGGTTGTCCTGATGCAATTGCTGTTCATACCAGAATTTGCGCCGCAGCAGTTCCGCCGGGTTATCGGGGATCTCCCGCAGCCACTGTTCAAGGGCTTGACGCTGTTCGGCGTCGAGGCTGGTGGACACCGGGCGCTGGGGTGGCTGGATGATATCGTCGTCGGCGCCGCCCTGATTGCCCGGTGTGGCCTGGCTGTTGTTGCTGCCTTCGCCGGGTTGTTCGGCGTTGGCGTGTTCGTCACTGCCGGGCGTGCCCTGTGCCGGGTTGCTAGCCGAGCTGCTGTTGCCTTCGGTTTCGCTGCCGGGTGTGCCTTGGGCTTCGCTGCTGGCGGCTTGTTGTTCGGCCTTGGCCTCACGCTGTTGCAGCATTTGCTGGACCAGCGCCTGGTTGTCCAGTGCCGGTTGCAGGTCGGGTTGGCGCTCCAGGGCCTGGTCATAGGCGTCCAGCGCGGCTTCCAGCTCACCACTGCGGGCCAGGGCATTGCCTCGATTGTAGTGCGCTGCCGCCGTATTGCCTTCGGAGAAGGCCTGGGCGGCACCGGCGTAATCGCCGGCCTGATACAGCGCCATGCCGCGCCATTGCGCGTCCTGGAAATGGCGCGCGGCGCTGGCCGGGCGGTTCTGTTCGAGCAGGCGCTGGCCTTGCTGGTCGGGGCGCAGCCACAGGTCATTGAAGTCGAACGCCTGGCTGGGCTGCGGCAGCGCCAGCAATAGCGGCAGGCAGAACAGCCAGCCGCGACGGCCGGCGCAGGCCGCCAGCAGCAGCAGTGGAATCAGCAACCAGTAGCCCTGGTCTGCCCAGCTATCCAGTTGCAAGGTCTGGCCGTCGTTACGTAAGGCGCGCGGGTTGTCGAACAGGCCCAGGCCGCGCAGGTCGAGGTCGTCGACCCGGGCATTGCGGTAGCGCCCGCCGGTGCTGCTGACAAATGCCTTGAGGCTGGCGCTGTCCAGGCGTGGCAGCAGGATGCCGCCCTGGTCATCCTTGAGGAATTCGCCGTTGGCCTGCCGCACCGGGGCGCCGTCGCGGCTGCCGATGCCCAGCATCAGCAGGCTTGGGCCCTGGCGGCCGAGGGCCTGGACGATGCCTTGGCGTTCTGCTGCGCTGAGCGAGGAGCCAATCAACAGCAGGCGGCCTTGCCCCAGGCCGCTCTGGGCCAGCAAGGCCAGGCCTTTTTGCACCGCCAGGTCTGCGCGCTGGCCGGGTTTGGGCATGATCGACGGGTCGATCGCCTCCAGCAGGTTGCGGGTGGTGCCCAGGTCGTCGGACAGCGGCACCAGGGTGTGGGCGGACCCTGCGTAGACGATCAGTGCGGTCTGGCTATCGTGGCGGTGTTCGAGCAGGTCGAGGACCTTGCGCCGGGCCTGCTCCAGGCGGTTGGTTGGGCTGTCCTCGGCGAGCATCTGTGGGGTCAGTTCAAGCAGGATCACCAGCGGGTCGGCCGGGCGTTGGCGGTTTTCTTCCACGCGTTGCCAGCTCGGCCCGAGCAGCGCCATGACCACCAGTGCCCAGGCCAGGCCCAGCACGACCCAGGGCAGTTTGCTGGTGCTGCCGCTGCCGCCCCCAAGCAGCACGGCATGGAAGGCCGGCGGCAAGATCATCTGCCAGCGCCCGGCGCGTTTGCGCCGGTGCCAAAGCTTGAACAGCAGCCAGCCGAGCAGCGGCACGACCAGCAGCCAGAGGGGGCGCAACCATTGTGGCCAGAGCTCGATCATCGCCGCCTCCTCAGCCGCAGGCGTTTGAGGCGCTGGCGCCATTCCGGATGCGGCTGCAGAAAGCGCGGTTTGCGCAGCAGGCGCTGCAGACGGTTGTCGGGCCATTGCACGGCCACTACCAGCAGCACGCTGAGCAACAGCGCCAGGGCTAGTGGCCAGGCATACAGGGCCTTGGCGGTGCGCGCCTGGGTCGGCTGCTGGGCCACCGGCTCCAACTGGTCGAGGGCGTCGCCGATGGCGTCCAGTTCGGCGCCGTCGTGGGCGCGGAAGTAGGCGCCGTGGGTCATGTCGGCGATTTCCTTGAGCGAGGCTTCGTCCAGGTCAAGGCTTGGGTTGAGGCCCAGCAGGCCTGGGGTGCCGCTGGCCTCTGGGTTGGCACCGATGCCGATGGTATAGATGCGCACGCCTTCCTGGGCGGCCAGGCGGGCGGCGGTCAGCGGGTGGATCTGCCCGCCGTTGTTGGCGCCGTCGGTGATCAGCACCAGCACCCGGCTCTGTGCCGGGCGCTGGCGCAGGCGCTTGACCGCCAGGCCGATGGCGTCACCGATGGCGGTGTTCTTGCCGGCGATGCCGATCTGCGCTTCGTCGAGGAAGGTACGCACGGTACGCCGGTCGAAGGTCAGCGGGGCCTGCAGGTAGGCCTGGCTGCCAAACAGGATCAGGCCGACCCGGTCGCCTTCGCGGTCCTGAAGAAAGTCGCCCAGCAGCGCCTTGATCAGGTCGAGGCGGCTGATCTCGTCGTCCTTCCACTGCATGTCGGGGAAGTCCATCGAGCCCGACACATCCACCGCCACCAGCAGGTCGCGACCGCTGGCCGCCACCGGTACTGGGTCGCCGAGCCATTGCGGGCGGGCTGCGGCCAACAGCAGCAACAGCCAGATGATGACGAAGGGCGCCTGTTGGCGCCAGGTCGGCAGGTTGAGCCGCGCCCGGCGCCCGGCAAGGCCTTCCAGCTCGTTCAGGAAGCCCACCTTGAGCACCGGCTCGCCACTGTCGGCGGCGGGCAGCATCATGCGTGCCAGCCACGGCAGCGGCAGCAGGGCGAACATCCACGGCCAGGCCAGTTCAAACATGCTTGCGGATCCAGGTTTCGACAGCCTGGCTGAGGCCGACGATGGCTTTGTCGTCGAGTTTGCACTCAGGCTTGTAGGCGCCTTCGACCAGCACCATCCAGCGGGTCAGGCCGGCGGCCGGGCAGCGGTTGTCGAGAAATGCCAGCCACTGGCGACCGTTGAGCGTGTGGCTGTTGGCACCGGGGTAGTGGCTGCGGCACAGGCGCTTGAGCAAGCCGTTGATCTGCTGCAGCCAGGCGCCGGCCGGGGCTCCGTCATAGGGGCGCGGCAGGCGAGCAAGTTCGGCCAGGGCGGCCACGCGCACTGGGTCGAGCGGTTGCTCGGCACGCACGATGCGGCGTTTGCCGGGGCGCCAACGGCGCATACGCCACAGGCCCCAGGCAAGCAGCGGCAGCAAGGCCAGCAACACCCACCAACCCGGTGCCGGTGGCCACAGGCCGATTGCCTCTGGGGTGATCAGCGGGTGCAACTGGTCCAGCGGGTTCATTTGCTGCTCCCCGCGCGCTGGGCGTTAAGGTACTCGCGCAACTGCTCGATCATCTCGCTTTGGGTGCTCAGCGGCATCAGCACCACGCGCAGCTTCTGTGCCATCAGTTCCCAGCGCTCGATACGCGACTCGGCTTGCTGGCGGTAAGCCTGGCGCAGGCTGGCGTCCAGGGTGTCGAGCTCCAGTTGCGCGCTGCGCTGGGCGAAGCGCAACAGGCCGGCAGCGGGCAAGGCGTGGTCGAGCGGGTCGGAGACGGGCAGCAGCAACAGGTCGCAGTGGCGTGAGAGCATGGCCAGGTGTTGCTCGACCTGGTCGGTCAGCGCGCGTTCGTCGCAGATGATGATCGCCAGGCTGCCAGGGCGCAGCACTTCGCGCGCCCGGCGCAAGGCCAGGCCAAGGCTGTCGGCCTGGGGCGTGGCTTCGGTGTGCAGCGACTGGTTGACCTTGGCCAGGCGGTTGAGCAACTGCAGCAGGCTCTGCTTGCTGCGCCGCGGCTTGATTTCGTGGTGTTCGTTGTCGCCGAACACCAGTCCGCCAATGCGGTCGTTGTGCCCCAGCGCTGCCCAGCCGAACAGTGCTGCGGCCTGGGCTGCCAGTACCGACTTGAACATCAGCCCCGAGCCGAAGAACAGCCGCTGGCTCTGCTCGACCAGAATGAAGATCGGCCGCTCGCGCTCTTCATGGAACAGCTTTGTGTGTGGCTCCTGCGTGCGCGCGGTGACGCGCCAGTCGATGTTGCGCACATCGTCGCCGGCCTGGTAGACGCGCACCTGGTCGAAGTCCACGCCGCGTCCGCGCAGCTTGGAGTGGTGCAGGCCCACCAGCGGGCTGCGCTGGCCGGGCCGGGAAAACAGCTGGATTTCGCGCACGCGGTGGCGCATGTCGATCAGCTCGGCAAGGCCGATACGGATGCCGGGCTCGGCCAGCTGCGCGGTGGGCATGGGCTCAGGCAACGGCGACGACGTCGAGGATACGCTGGACCACCCGGTCCTGGTCGATCCCCGCAGCCTCGGCCTCGAACGACAGGATGATGCGGTGGCGCAGCACGTCGAACAGCACCGCCTGGATATCCTCGGGGCTGACGAAGTCGCGCCCGGCCAGCCAGGCATGGGCACGTGAGCAGCGGTCCAGCGAAATCGAGCCGCGGGGGCTGGCGCCGTAGGCGATCCAGTCGGCCAGTTCGGTATCGAACTTGGCCGGGGTACGTGTGGCCATCACCAGTTGCACCAGGTATTCCTCGACGGCGTCGGCCATGTACAGGCCGAGGATTTCCTTGCGCGCGGCGAAGATCGCCTGCTGGCTGACCCGGCGCTCGGGCTTGGTCTCGCCGCCCAGTGCTTCGCCGCGGGCCTGCAGCAGGATGCGCCGCTCCACCGCAGCGTCCGGGAAGCCGATTTTCACGTGCATCAGGAAGCGGTCGAGCTGAGCCTCGGGCAGCGGGTAGGTGCCCTCTTGCTCGATGGGGTTCTGGGTGGCCATGACCAGAAACAGCGGTGACAGGTCGTAGGTACTGCGGCCCACGCTGACCTGGCGCTCGGCCATGGCTTCGAGCAGCGCCGACTGGACCTTGGCCGGGGCGCGGTTGATTTCGTCGGCCAGCACCAGGTTGTGGAAGATCGGCCCCTGCTGGAACACGAAACTGCCGGTTTCCGGGCGGTAGATTTCGGTGCCGGTAATGTCGGCAGGGAGCAGGTCGGGGGTGAACTGGATGCGGTGGAACTGCGCTTCGATACCCTCGGCGAGCTCCTTGATGGCCTTGGTCTTGGCCAGGCCCGGGGCGCCCTCGACCAGCATGTGGCCGTCGGCCAGGAGCACGATCAGCAGCCGCTCGACCAGCTTCTCCTGGCCTAGGATCTGGGAGGAAAGAAAGGTGCGCAGCGCGATCAGCGCTTCACGGTGTTCCATCGGCGACGGTTCCTGGTATTGGGCCGCAGGCGCGCTGGGGGCAGCTGCCTCGGCAAGGGGTGATACTTTAATCTATCCGGGGGGGTGGCGACTAATGGCGGCTGGCAAATTTATCCAGGCCGTTGCCTGCGGCATCATCGAAAAGTCCCGTGCAAGGCTCGGAGTCGGCTGATGGTTTGCCGCTGCGTCCTGACGCCTGCCGGTGCTCTTTGGGCAAGCAGGATGCTCGATGATGGAAGCCAACAGCAGTCGCAGCGGGTGCCGGTGGCGACATGTGCCGAGCAGACCCGTGTCTACTCTGCCGTCAGTGCCTTGCTGGCATCGACGTTCGGCGAGCTGGGTGAACCTCGGCCGCAGGTGCTGACCTGTGAACAACCTATTGCCGGCGACATGCCGACCGAGGCGCAGAAACAGGTGTTTGCGGTGGTGTATCGCGAGCGAGAGGTGGCGGGGCATTTGTCGCGGGTCTACCTGAGCATCATGCGTGAGTTGGCGCTGCGCGCGGGCGTGCCGTTTGCCGAGTTGGGCAACGATGAGGCCTATGCGGTGCCGGATGAGTTGGGCGAAATCAGCCGCAAGCTGCATGATTTTGCCTTGGGGCGTAGTGACCACGCGCATTTGACCGAGCAGGAGCAACGGCTGTTGCGCGAGCGCTACATTCATACATCGGCGAACTGGAACCCGGTTAAAGGGCTGCGCAATAGCACGCTTGACTTGCTGTTCGTCAACCGGCCCGGTGAGGCGGGGCGGGTGGTGCATTCGGGTGGCAGTGTCCGTGGCTGAGGGTAGGAGCGGCCTTGCGTCGCGAAAGGGGTGCGAAGCAGCCCCCTGATTTCCGTGTCGCCGCCGAAATTGCTAGGGCTGCTTCGCACCCCCTTCGCGACGCAAGGCCGCTCCTACAGGGCGTGCGTTACTGGGGCGCGAGCGCGTCCAGCAGCCCTTTGAGGTAGGCACTGCCTTGTGGGTCCAGCGGCTGCAGGGGCAGTCGCGGTGCGCCCACATCCTGGCCCCGCATTTTCAGCCCAGCCTTGATGGTGGTGGGCAGGCCACGGCGGGTGATGTACGCCAACAATTCGTATTGGCGGTAGAACAGCGCACGCGCCTCTGCCAGCTCGCCGTTCTGCACGGCGTCCCACAAGGCCAGGTTCAACGCGGGGATCAGGTTTGGCGCTGCGGTGCACCAGCCCGTGGCGCCGGCAACCAGGGCTTCCAGGGTGAGCGGGTTGCAACCGTTGTAGAACGCCACCTTGCCTTCGGTCGCGGTGTACAGGCGGTGCATGCGCTGAATATCACCGGTGCTCTCCTTGACCATGGTGACATTGGCGACTTCGCCCAGAATACGCAGGATCAGCTCAACCGACAGGTCGGTGCCGCTGGTGCCCGGGTTGTTGTAGAGCATGATCGGGATGTCGATCGCCGCGCCGACCGCTCTGTAGTGGTCGACCACCTCGGCCTCGGTCAACTTCCAATAGGAGACGGGCAACACCATCACCGCCGTGGCGCCGCACGCCTGGGCCAGGCGGGCACGTTGCACGGTACGCGCGGTGGTCAGGTCCGAGACGCTGACCACGCTGGGTACGCGGCCGGCGATCTTCTCCAGGCTGAAGCGAACCACAGATTCCCACTCGCTATCGGACAGGTAGGCGCCTTCGCCGGTACTGCCCAGCGGGGCGATAGCGTGCACGCCGGCCTGGATCAGGCTGTCGATGGATCTACCCAGTGCGTTCAGATCGACGGAGCCGTCTGCCGCGAAGGGGGTGATGGTGTAGCCGATGACGCCGCGAATTACAGGTGTAGACATGACCAGGTACCTTTGCCGTTGTTCAGGAAGGGGGACAACTTCGATCAGCCCAGGCAGTCGCCATGGGCACGCAAGGCACGACGCGCGAAATAGCTGAACGCGGCGCCATGGCGTTTTGGCGTGGAAATCCAGTCATGGGCTTCTTTGCCAAGTGCTTCGGGGATCGGGCGGATCTCACCGGCGCCCATGGCCAGCAGCTGCATCCTGGCGGCGCGTTCGAACAGTAGAGCAAGCACACAGGCTTCCTCGATCGAGCGGCCGGCGATCAACAGGCCATGGTGTGAAAGCAGGATCGCCCGCTTGTCGCCGATGGCCCCGGCGATGATCTCGCCTTCTTCATTGCCCACCGGCACACCCGGCCATTCCTTGAGGAAGGCGCAATCGTCGAACAGCGGGCAAAGGTCCATGTGCGAGATGGCCAGCGGCACTTCGAGCATCGACAGGGCGGCGCTGTGCAACGGGTGGGTATGGATGATGCAGTTCACGTCGGGGCGTGCGCGATACAGCCAGCTGTGAAAGCGATTCGCTGGGTTGGCCATGCCGTGGCCGTGCAGCACGTTCAGGTCTTCGTCGACGACCAGCAGGTTGGAGGCCGAAATCTCGTCGAAGCCCAGGCCAAGCTGTTGGGTGTAGTAGGTGCCAGGCTCCGGCGCCCGTGCGGTGATCTGCCCGGCCAGGCCGGAGTCGTGGCCGCCGTCGAACAGGATTCGGCAGGTCAGGGCGAGTTTCTGCCGCGGGGTGTAAGTGTTGTCGGCCAGCGCAGTCAGCATCTGCTGCTGGGCATGTTTGACGAGCTGGTCCTTGGGGGTCTGCATGGTCGTGGTCACGGAGAGTACCTGCATGAGAAGGCGGTAATGACTACCTGGCTGGCACAGCGTGCAAGCTAGGACACACATCGATACTAATGACACCTTGTGTCATAAGCAAGCAATGTGTCATCGCTTCTCGATGATCAGATACAGGTCGCCATGAAAGGCCCGCGCTTACCGTCCCCCGGCAGCGCCGCCATTTTCCAGGATCCTGGCCCCCGATCCCTCCTTGCCCAGCACGTCCTCGGGGTTGCGCAGCGGGCAGTCTTGCAACGACAGGCAACCGCAGCCGATGCAGTTGTCCAGGCTGTCTCTCAGGGCCTCCAGCGTGCGAATGCGGGCGTTCAGGTCTTCTCGCCAGGCCGATGACATCTCGCCCCACTGGGCGGCCGTGAGTTTGCTGTTCGGCGGGTAGCGGCCCAGGGCGCGTTTGATTTCTTCGAGGGGGATGCCGGTGCGCTGGGCCACCTTGATGATGGCGATGGTGCGCAGCACCAATGCGGGGTAACGCCGCTGGTTGCCGGCGGTACGGGTGCCGGCGATCAGCCCTTTGGATTCGTAGAAGTGCAGGGCGGAGACCGCCACGCCACTGCGTTTGGCGACCTCGCCGACGGTGAGCAGCCGCGAGCTGTCGGTGGATGATTTAACTGTCACGCCGGTTGACCTCAAGTTAGCTTGAGCTCTTATAGTCCCGCCCGATCGTTCCTGCAACCACCCAGCAGGTGCGCATCTGGCCAATGGCCGCCTAGTTTCAGCGAATTGCTCAAGTAGCCCAGTGCTCGCTGAAAGACCGGGTGGCACTCGGCATAGGGCAAATGGTCGAGCGCAGCCCAGAAGAACTCGAACGTATGGCCATGGTCATCCAGTGTCTGGTGAAGCCATCGCTCAGGTAGAACACCCTCTGCCCGGCACAGGTGAAACGACCAGGTCTGCCCAAGATGGCCGGAATCCCAGCACCCCAAATCGTCCCCGATCGTGGCGTTGTGGATACCAGACTCTTCATGCAATTCACGCAGGGCGGCTTCCCGCGGCGTTTCGCCGTTTTCAATGGAACCCTTCACCAGCTGTACGCCCGCCAGGGGATGACGGAACAACAGAATACAGGGCGGCGACGAGGGAGAGAGGACGACTGCGCACGCCTTGTCCGGGAGCATGTTGATTTCCGTATCGGTAAACAGGGGGGGGCAGCATCATACGCGCTCATGCGCTCGCAGGTGTCGACAGCGCTTGCAGGCAGCACGCAGCCGCTCACTTGCCGCTGATCACCCGGGTCCACAGCCGGGTGCTCAAGCGCATGCCCGCCGGTGACAAGGTCTGGATCGGGAACAGCGTATCCAGCACGGCCTGGGGCGGGTACACCGCCGGGTTGTCGCGCAGCGCCGGGTCCACATACGGTAATGACGCCGCATTGCCGTTCGGGTACTTCACCGCATTGCTGATATGCGCCATGACCTGGGGGTCGAGCAGGTAGTTGAGGTAGGCGTAGGCTGCATCCAGGTGCGGCGCAGCTTTTGGAATCACCACCATGTCCACCGCCACCGTCGAGCCTTCACGGGGAATGCTGTAGCCCAGGTGCACGCTGTTGTTGGCCTGCTGCGCGCTGTTCATCGCCTGCAGCACATCGCCGCTGAAGCCGATCGCTACGCAGATGTTGCCGTTGGCCAGGTCGCTGACGTACTTGGACTGGTGGAAGTAGCTGATCGACGGGCGAATCGCCATCAGCGCCGCCTCGGCATGCTTCAGGTCTTCAGGGCGCTCGCTGTGCGGGTCGAGCCCCAGGACCTTGAGGGTGATTGGCAACACCTGCGTCGGGTTGTCGAGGAACGCCACGCCACAGGCACTGAGCTTGCGGATGTTTTCTGGGTTGAACAGCAATTGCCAGGACTGGGTGACATCGGTGTCGCCGAAGATCGCCTTGATCTTGTCGACGTTGTAGCCGATGCCGGTGGTCACCCACATGTAGGGGATGGCATGGCGGTTGCCGGGGTCGCTGGCCTGCAGCAGTTGCATCAGCTTGGGGTCGAGATTGTTCCAGTTGGGCAGCTTGCTGCGGTCGAGCGCCTGGATGGCGCCGGCCTTGATCAGCCTGGGCAGGAAGTGGTTGGACGGGCTGACCAGGTCGTAGCCGCTGCCGCCGGTCATCAGCTTGGCCTCGGTCGTCTCGTTGCTGTCGATAAGGTCGTAGGTGGGCTGGATGCCGGTGCGGCGGGCGAACTCGGCCAAGGTGTCATCGGCAATGTAGCCGCTCCAGTTGGCGATGTTGACCGATTCGGCGGCCTGGGCCGTCAGGCTGAACAGCGCCGCGGACAGCACGGCCATGCAGGTACGTTTCATCATCTTGCCCTCTGTTGTTGTAAGTGTTCGCAAGTGCTCATGGCAGTCAACGTTCGCGCCGCGCGCGGCGTACTTCCCAGGCCATGCGCAGGGAGGCGCCGATATCGAAGAACGGGCGTGGCGGCAGGTAGCCGGGTTGGGCCTGGCCGAGCACGTCGGTGAGCAGCGCCGAGGTCGATGTGCTGGCCATGTCGACCAGCAGCCTGCCCCACAGGGTGCCGCGGGCGACGCCCGAACCGTTGCAGCCGGCCACGGCATGCAGCCCTTCATCGATCCGCGCGAAGCACGGCTCGCCGGAGCGGGTGCCGCTCAGGTGGCCGGTCCAAGTGTATTCGAGGTCCGTGGCGGCCAGCCCGGGGAAGCGTTTTTCCAGCCCTTGCAGATGTTGCTGGCGACGGGCCTGCAACTGCGTGCCATTGAGGTCGCGCTGGCGGTACTCCACCGTGTTGCGAATCAACAGCCGTCGGCCCGGCAGCAGGCGCAGGGTCGCGCCGCCCGGCAGGGTCGACAGCACGCCCCAGGTGCGCTCGCCGAACTGGCTTTGCCAGCGAGCCTCGGTCAAGGGGCGGGTGATGCTGGCGCTCAGTTCCAGCGCGAAGGTGCCGCTATGGTGCACGCCGACCCGGGGCAAGAACGCCCCGACGCAGGCCAGCACTTGGGGCGCGTTTATAACGCCGGCTTCGGTCTGGGCCTGCCAGCCACGCCCGGCGCGGCGAAGGCTCAGCACCGCGCTGTGCTCGTATACCTCCACCGCCTTGGGCAGGCTGTCGGCAAGGCCGCGCACATACTTCGCCGGCTGCAGCAGTGCGTTGCCACCGGCGCAATGGATGGCGCGGGTGTAGAAACTGCTGCCAAGGCGCTGCTGCAACGCTTCGCCTTCCAGGTAGCGAGCGTTGGCGCCAACGGCCTCCAGTGTGTGGATCACGGCGTCGGCCTGCTGCAGGTGCGCGGGTCGATGCACGGCAAAGTGATAGCCCGCGTCATCGTATTCGCAGGCGATACCCAGCTCGCCGATACGCTGGCGCACCTCCTGTGCGGCCGCCACACCAATGCGCGAAGCCACGGCAAAGCCGGCAAAGCCTGGGTTGCCGAGCAATTCATTGGGCGAGGGTAGTTCATGGCTGACGGCAAAACCCGAGTTGCGTGCCGAGGCACCCTGGGCCACTCGCTGCCGGTCAAGCACGACAATGCGTTGCCCTGGGAAACGTGCGGCCAGCGTGTGGGCTGCGGCAAGGCCGGTGATGCCGCCGCCAATGATCAGCCAGTCGCAGGCGTGCTGGCCTGAAAGGCGCGGGTGCGGGGCAGACTCGCCCGCCAAGGCGATCCATCCACAGCGGTTGTCGATTGCCATCAGCTCCTCCACAATCAATGCGCACCGGTTATCGGTGTTGGTCTTGGGTGCGCCTTCAGGGCTTAATCTACGAGGGCTGTGGCCTTGTTTCTAACGCTAAAATTTCATTCAGCTATTCTTGAAACGCATGGATAAAATCTTTCGTGTGCCCTCGCTTCAAGCCCTTCAGGCGCTTATCCACGTAGCGGACAGCAGCAGCTTTACCGAGGCCGCCAGGCAGCTGCACTTGACCCAGAGTGCGATCAGCCGCCAGGTTCAGCAGCTGGAGGAGCATTACGGTGTGGCGCTGTTCGACCGCACCAGCCGCAAGGTGGCGCTGACCGAGCAGGGCCGTGATGTGTATGCGGTGGCTTGCGAAGCGCTGAACGGTCTGCGGGCCCTGGCGCAACGGCTTTCCCCGGCACCGGTGGATCGGCCGTTTCGTATTCGTATCTTCGTGTCACTGGCGGTGCGCTGGCTGCTGCCCAGGCTGAGCAGCTTCTACGCACTCAACCCGGCGTTATGCCTGTCCATCGAAACCGTGAGCGGGGAGGTGGTGGACACCAGCGGGGATTGCGATGCCTACGTGCTGTATTTGCGTGACGGCCTGGATGGTCGACCCTTGACGGTCTTGTTCGATGAGTACCTGGTGCCGGTCTGTGCGCCAAAGCTGGGCGACGGGCAGTTGCCGCCACGCTCGCTGAAGGCGCTGGGTGAGCATGCGCTGATCCATGGCTCGACCGCGCGTCACGAGTGGAACCTGTGGCTGCAGGCGCACCAGGAGGGCCCCGAACGCAGTTACAAACACCTGATGTTCAACCTTGACGACCTTGCCCTGGATGCTGCCGCCCGCGGCCTGGGCGTGGCCATGAGCGACCAGGTGCTGGCGCACGACGCACTGGCCCGGGGCGACCTGATCGTGCCGTTCGGCGCACCGCTGAAGACCGGTGGCGTGTACGCGCTGTGGTTACGCGACAGCGGCGTCGCGCACCCGGCCTGCAAGGCGGTATTGCAGTGGTTTGAGGCGCAGCTGGAGCGCACGCGCCAGGCGAATAGCGAATGGCATGATCTGGGCGTGACCAGGTCAGCGCCCTGATGTAGTCCATTGCCGAAACAAACTTCTGCCTTCGCGGCCCTTCAGGCTTGCATCAGACCTCGCAGACGAACGTCCCGGTCCCCTGCAGAATGTTCTGCAGCGTTTCCTTCACCTCGTCCATATCGCTCAGTTCGCTGGTCAGGATGATCTCCAGCGTTTCATCCCCCTTCAAGGCATCGCGATCCCCGGCCGCCACTTCGATCAGCAGGCGCTGGGCAGTCAAGGTCACCTTCAAGCCATCCAGCGTCGAGGGCTCGTCATCGAGCGTCAGGTCGACCGTGTCTTCATCCGGGTAACGGGTGAGCAGGACCATCTGACACTTGTCGCCGTGGCAGCAGAGGGTCGCCATGTTGTCTTCCTCGTCATCGCAAGGGTTGGCGAAGAGCAGGGCGGTCTTGATTTGCATGAACAGGCTCGGGTCAAAGGAAACGGAAGGGAATTCTGACAGTCTTGTGTACATCCATAAACGTAAAGTTACCGCCCCTTGACCGAAATTGTCGCAGCGCTGCAAGCGTTGGTGACTACTCAGTCGTTAAGCTTCGGCGAGCCCTGAGCGTGCCACGCACGTTCAACGCCTGGTTTAACCGTCCGCCTTGCCACGGGTTGGCTATCGTTGATTCGTACACGGCGCACGCGAGCGACGCTTCAATTATTACAAAGCCCAAGCGGAGTACCACAGATGGCGTTTTTCACCGCAGCCAGCAAGGCCGACTTCCAGCATCAACTGCAAGCGGCTCTGGCGCAGCACATCAGCGAACAGGCACTGCCACAAGTGGCCCTGTTCGCCGAACAGTTCTTCGGCATCATCTCAATGGACGAACTCACCCAGCGCAGGCTTTCCGACCTGGCTGGCTGTACCCTTTCTGCCTGGCGCATCATCGAGCGCTTCGACGCCGAACAACCCCAAGTGCGGGTGTACAACCCTGATTACGAACGCAACGGCTGGCAGTCGACCCACACCGTGGTCGAGGTGTTGCACCACGACCTGCCGTTTCTGGTGGACTCGGTGCGCACCGAGCTCAACCGCCGCGGCTACAGCATCCACACCCTGCAGACCACCGTACTGAGCGTGCGCCGCGGTGCCAAAGGCGAGCTGCTCGAGCTGCTGCCCAAGGGCACCCACGGCGAGGGTGTGCGCCATGAGTCGCTGATGTACCTGGAGATCGACCGTTGCGCCAACGCCGCCGAACTGACGGTGCTGACCCGCGAGATCGAACAGGTGCTGGCTGAAGTGCGTGTGGCGGTCGCCGACTTCGAACCGATGAAGGTCAAGCTGCGCGAAGTGGTGGCGCAGGTCGAGCAGACTGCGTTTGGCCCGGCGCAGCACGAGAAGGGCGAGGTGAAGGCGTTTCTCGAGTGGTTGCTGGACAACCATTTCACCTTCCTGGGCTACGAGGAGTTCACCGTCCAGGGCGGCAGCGATGGCGGCCAGATGGTCTACGACGAGCAGTCCTTCCTCGGCCTGCCGCGGCGCTTGCGCGTGGGGCTGACGTCTGAAGAGCTGCGCATCGAAGACTACGCCGTGGCCTACCTCAACGAGCCACTGTTGTTGTCCTTCGCCAAGGCCGCGCTGCCCAGCCGTGTGCACCGCCCGGCCTACCCGGACTACGTGTCGATTCGCCAGCTGGACGCCGAGGGCAAGGTGGTCAAGGAATGCCGCTTCATGGGCCTGTACACCTCTTCGGTGTACGGCGAGAGCGTGCATGCCATCCCTTACATTCGGGTCAAGGTTGCCGAAGTCGAGCGCCGTTCGGGCTTCGACCCCAAGGCTCACCTGGGCAAGGAGCTGGCCCAGGTGCTCGAGGTGCTGCCGCGCGACGACCTGTTCCAGACGCCGATCGACGAGCTGTTCAGCACCGTCATGGCCATCGTGCAGATCCAGGAGCGCAACAAGATCCGCGTGTTCCTGCGCAAGGACCCGTACGGCCGCTTCTGCTACTGCCTGGCCTACGTACCGCGTGAGATCTACTCCACCGAAGTGCGGCAGAAGATCCAGCAGGTGCTGATGGAGCGCCTGAAAGCCAGCGACTGCGAGTTCTGGACCTTCTTCTCCGAGTCGGTACTGGCGCGGGTGCAACTGATTCTGCGGGTCGATCCGAAAAACCGCATCGACATCGACCCGCAACAGCTGGAAAACGAAGTGATCCAGGCGTGCCGCTCGTGGCACGACGACTACTCGACCCTGGTGGTGGAGAACTTCGGCGAAGCCCAGGGCACCAACATCCTGGCCGACTTCCCCAAAGGCTTCCCGGCGGGCTACCGCGAGCGCTTCGCTGCGCATTCGGCAGTGGTCGACCTGCAGCACGTGCTGGGGCTGTCCGAAAGCAAGCCGCTGGCCATGAGCTTCTATCAGCCATTGACCCAGGTCGGCGAGCGTACCCTGCATTGCAAGCTGTACCACGCCGACACCCCGTTGGCGCTGTCCGATGTGCTGCCGATCCTGGAGAACCTCGGCTTGCGCGTGCTGGGCGAGTTCCCGTACCGCCTGCGTCACGCCAATGGCCGTGAATACTGGATCCACGACTTCGCCTTCACCTACAGCGAAGGCCTGAGTCTGGACATCCAGCAGCTCAACGACACCTTGCAGGACGCGTTCATCCACATTGTCGGCGGCGACGCCGAGAACGACGCCTTCAACCGCCTGGTGCTGACCGCCGGCCTGCCTTGGCGCGATGTGGCACTGCTGCGTGCTTATGCCCGCTACCTCAAGCAGATCCGCCTGGGCTTCGACCTGGGTTACATCGCCAGCACCCTGAACAACCACACCGACATCGCCCGCGAGCTGACCCGGTTGTTCAAGACCCGCTTCTATTTGGCGCGCAAGCTTACCCAGGACGACCTGGACGACAAGCAGCAACGCCTGGAACAGGCGATCCTGAGCGCCCTGGACGATGTTCAGGTACTCAACGAAGACCGCATCCTGCGTCGCTATTTGGACCTGATCAAGGCCACCCTGCGGACCAACTTCTACCAGCCGGACGGCAACGGCCAGAACAAGTCGTACTTCAGCTTCAAGTTCAACCCCAAGCTGATCCCCGAGCTGCCAAAGCCGGTACCCAAGTTCGAGATCTTCGTCTATTCGCCACGGGTCGAGGGTGTGCACCTGCGCTTTGGCAACGTCGCCCGCGGCGGCCTGCGCTGGTCGGACCGCGAGGAAGACTTCCGCACCGAGGTGCTCGGCCTGGTCAAGGCCCAGCAGGTGAAGAACTCGGTGATCGTGCCGGTCGGCGCCAAGGGCGGCTTCCTGCCGCGCCGCCTGCCACTGGGTGGCAGCCGTGACGAAATCGCCGCTGAAGGCATTGCCTGCTACCGCATCTTCATTTCCGGCCTGCTCGACATCACCGACAACCTCAAGGACGGTGGCGTGGTGCCGCCGGCCAATGTGGTGCGCCACGACGATGACGACCCGTACCTGGTGGTGGCCGCCGACAAAGGCACCGCGACGTTCTCCGACATCGCCAACGGCATTGCCATCGACTACGGCTTCTGGCTGGGCGATGCCTTCGCCTCGGGCGGCTCGGCCGGCTATGACCACAAAAAAATGGGCATCACCGCCCGGGGCGCGTGGGTTGGCGTACAACGCCACTTCCGTGAGCGCGGCATCAATGTGCAAGAAGACCCGATCACCGTGATCGGCGTCGGCGACATGGCCGGCGACGTGTTCGGCAATGGCTTGCTGATGTCCGACAAGCTCAAGCTGGTGGCGGCGTTCAACCACCTGCACATCTTCATCGACCCGAACCCGGAGCCGGCCAACAGCTTCGCCGAGCGCAAGCGCCTGTTCGACTTGCCGCGTTCGGCCTGGAGCGACTACGACACCAGCATCATGTCCGAAGGCGGCGGGATCTTCCCGCGCAGTGCCAAGAGCATCGCCATCAGCCCACAGATGAAAGAACGCTTCGCCATCGAAGCCGACCGCCTGACCCCGACCGAGCTGCTCAATGCACTGCTCAAGGCGCCGGTCGACCTGCTGTGGAACGGCGGCATCGGCACTTACGTCAAGGCCAGCACAGAAAGCCACGCCGATGTCGGCGACAAGGCCAACGACGCCCTGCGCGTCAACGGCAACGAGCTGCGCTGCAAGGTGGTGGGCGAGGGCGGCAACCTCGGCATGACCCAGCTCGGCCGGGTCGAGTTCGGCCTCAATGGCGGCGCGACCAACACCGACTTCATCGACAACGCTGGTGGCGTCGACTGCTCGGACCACGAGGTCAATATCAAGATCCTGCTCAACGAAGTGGTGCAGGGTGGCGACATGACCGAGAAGCAGCGTAACCAGCTGCTCGGCAGCATGACCGAAGAGGTCGGCGCGCTGGTGCTGGGCAACAACTACAAGCAGACCCAGGCGCTGTCCCTGGCAGCCCGTCGCGCCCGCGAGCGGATCGCCGAATACAAGCGCCTGATGGCGGACCTGGAAGGGCGTGGCAAGCTGGACCGTGCCATCGAATTTCTGCCGTCCGAAGAGCAACTGGCCGAGCGCCTGGCCGCAGGCCAAGGCCTGACTCGCGCCGAGCTGTCGGTGCTGATCTCGTACAGCAAGATCGACCTCAAAGAGCAACTGCTCAAGTCGCGGGTGCCGGACGACGACTACCTGACCCGCGACATGGAAACTGCGTTCCCGCCCTCGCTGGTCAGCAAGTTCGCCGATTCCATGCGTCGCCACCGCCTGAAGCGCGAGATCGTCAGCACCCAGATCGCCAACGACCTGGTCAACAACATGGGCATCACCTTCGTCCAGCGCCTGAAGGAGTCGACGGGCATGAGCCCGGCCAACGTGGCGGGTGCGTATGTGATCGTGCGCGACATCTTCCACCTGCCGCACTGGTTCCGTCAGATCGAAGCCCTGGACTACCAGGTGCCGGCCGAGGTCCAGCTGACCTTGATGGACGAACTGATGCGCCTGGGCCGCCGCGCCACCCGCTGGTTCCTGCGCAGCCGTCGCAACGAGCAGGACGCCGGGCGCGACACCGCGCACTTCGGGCCGAAGATCGCGCAACTGGGGCTCAAGCTGGACGAGTTGCTGGAAGGGCCGACCCGCGAGCGCTGGATGGTGCGTTACCAGGGCTTTGTCGAAGCCGGTGTGCCTGAACTGCTCGCGCGCATGGTGGCCGGTACCAGCCACCTGTACACGCTGTTGCCGATCATCGAGGCGGCTGATGTCACCGGCCATGACCCGGCGCAGGTGGCCAAGGCGTTCTTCGCGGTGGGCAGTTCGCTGGACCTGACCTGGTACTTGCAGGAAATCAGCAACCTGCCGGTGGAAAACAACTGGCAGGCCCTGGCCCGCGAGGCATTCCGCGACGACATCGACCTGCAGCAGCGGGCGATCACCATCTCTGTGTTGCAGATGGCCGATGCGCCGCAAGACATGGATGCCCGCGTGGCGCTGTGGGCCGAGCAGCACCGGGTGATGGTCGAGCGCTGGCGTGCGATGCTGGACGACCTGCGCAATGCCACCGGCACGGACTATGCGATGTATGCGGTGGCCAACCGCGAGCTGGTCGACCTGGCAATGAGCGGGCAGGCGGCGGCGGTGCCTTCATAAGTCGCAGGCTGTAAGCTACAAGCTGCAAGCAGACCTTCGCAGGTTTCGCTTGCAGCTTTTGTCTCCGCCACCATTGGCTGTCTTGGCGCATTCCCGCTTTTTTCTTGTAGCTTGAAGCTTACAGCTTGAAGCTTTCTTACTTGAACCGACGCTCCACGCCTTTTTCCACCAGAATCTTCGCCGAAATCTCCTCCACCGAAAAATGCGTGGAATTGATATTGGGAATGTTCTCCCGGCGGAACAGGCTCTCTACCTCGCGGACTTCGAACTCGCACTGGGCAAAGCTTGAGTAGCGGCTGTTGGGCTTGCGCTCGTGGCGAATGGCGGTCAGGCGGTCGGGGTCGATGGTCAGGCCGAACAGCTTGTTGTGGTGCTTTTTCAGCACCGCTGGCAATTGCAGGCGCTCCATGTCGTCTTCGGTCAGCGGGTAGTTGGCCGCACGGATACCGAACTGCATGGCCATGTACAGGCAGGTTGGCGTCTTGCCGCAACGCGAGACCCCGACCAGAATCAGGTCGGCCTTGTCGTAGTAGTGCGTGCGCGCGCCATCATCATTGTCCAGGGCGAAGTTGACCGCTTCGATGCGCTCCATGTAGTTGGAATTACCGCCGATCGAGTGCGATTTGCCGACGGAATACGACGAATGGGCGGTCAATTCCTGCTCAAGCGGGGATAAAAACGACGAAAAGATGTCGATCATGAAGCCGTTCGAGGTGGCCAGGATCTCACGGATGTCCTGATTGACGATGGTGTCGAAGATGATCGGCCGCACGCCATCACGCTCGGCAGCAGCGTTGATTTGCTGCACCATGGTTCGCGCTTTGTCCGGCGAATCGATGTAGGGACGGGTGAATTTGCTGAACGGAATGCTTTCGAATTGAGCGAGCAGGCTTTGCCCCAGGGTCTCGGCAGTGATGCCGGTGCCGTCGGAGATGAAGAACGCGGTTCTTTTCATTTGCACCCTGGGCCTTAAGCTGATGACGTTTCTTGGATATGATAAGTTCGGTTTGCCGAATGCGGCTGTCGGCATTCTCACTTATTTTCCAGGTACAGGCCACAAACGCCCGGCCAAGTCAAAGAAGACAGGCGGGCGCCTTTGAGCTTTTCCAACACAGTTAGTGGAGAGATCACCTTGGTAGAGTACGTAGTTTCCCTCGAAAAGCTCGGCGTCCATGATGTGGAGCATGTGGGGGGCAAGAACGCATCCCTGGGCGAGATGATCAGCAACCTTGCGGGTGCTGGTGTATCGGTGCCGGGCGGCTTTGCCACTACGGCGCAGGCGTACCGCGATTTTCTCGAACAGAGTGGTCTCAACGAGCGTATCCATGCCGCGCTCGATGCGCTGGATGTCGATGACATCAATGCCCTGACCAAAACCGGCGCGCAGATTCGCCAGTGGGTCATGGAAGCCGAATTCCCGGCGCGTCTGGATTCGGAAATCCGTACGGCCTTCGCTGAAATGGCCGCAGGCAACGACAACATGGCCGTAGCCGTGCGCTCGTCTGCCACCGCCGAAGACTTGCCGGACGCCTCGTTCGCCGGCCAGCAGGAAACCTTCCTCAACATCCGTGGCGTCGACAACGTGATCCGCGCGGCCAAGGAAGTGTTCGCCTCGCTGTTCAACGACCGCGCCATCGCCTACCGCGTGCACCAGGGCTTCGACCACAAGCTGGTGGCCCTGTCTGCCGGTGTGCAGCGCATGGTCCGTTCGGAAACCGGCACCGCCGGTGTGATGTTTACCCTCGACACCGAGTCGGGTTTCCGCGACGTGGTGTTCATCACCGGCGCCTATGGCCTGGGTGAAACCGTGGTGCAGGGTGCGGTCAACCCAGACGAATTCTACGTACACAAGAACACCTTGCAGGCTGGCCGCCCGGCGATCCTGCGCCGCAACCTGGGCAGCAAGGCGATCAAGATGGTCTACGGCGACGAAGCCAAGGCCGGTCGTTCGGTCAAGACCGTCGAGGTCGACCGTGCCGAGCGCGCCCGCTTCTGCCTGAGCGATGCCGAAGTCAACGAGCTGGCCAAACAGGCCATGATCATCGAGCAGCACTACCAGCGCCCGATGGACATCGAGTGGGCCAAGGACGGTGACGACGGCAAGCTGTACATCGTTCAGGCCCGCCCTGAAACGGTGAAAAGCCGCTCCAGCGCCAATGTCATGGAACGCTACCTGCTGAAAGAAAAGGGCACCGTACTGGTCGAAGGCCGTGCGATCGGCCAGCGCATCGGCGCCGGCAAGGTCCGCGTGATCAACGATGTGTCCGAGATGGACAAGGTGCAGCCCGGTGACGTACTGGTCTCCGACATGACCGACCCGGACTGGGAGCCGGTCATGAAGCGCGCCAGCGCCATTGTCACCAACCGCGGCGGGCGTACCTGCCACGCGGCGATCATTGCCCGTGAGCTGGGTATCCCTGCAGTCGTCGGTTGCGGTAACGCCACTCAGTTGCTCAAGGACGGCCAGGGCGTGACAGTGTCCTGCGCCGAGGGCGACACCGGCTTCATCTTCGAAGGTGAGCTGGGCTTCGACATCAAGCAGAACTCGGTCGACGCCATGCCGGACCTGCCGTTCAAGATCATGATGAACGTCGGCAACCCGGACCGTGCCTTTGACTTCGCCCAACTGCCCAACGCCGGTGTCGGCCTGGCGCGCCTGGAGTTCATCATCAACCGCATGATCGGCGTGCACCCCAAGGCGCTGCTCAACTACGCCGGCCTGCCGGCAGAGTTGAAGGACAGCGTCGACAAGCGCATCGCCGGCTACGACGACCCGGTCGGCTTCTATGTCGAGAAGCTGGTCGAAGGCATCAGCACCCTGGCGGCAGCCTTCTACCCGAAAAAGGTCATCGTGCGCCTGTCGGACTTCAAGTCCAACGAGTACGCCAACCTGATCGGCGGCAAGCTGTACGAGCCGGAAGAAGAAAACCCGATGCTGGGCTTCCGCGGTGCTTCGCGTTACATCAGCGAATCGTTCCGTGACTGCTTCGAGCTCGAGTGCCGTGCCCTGAAGCGCGTGCGCAACGAGATGGGCCTGACCAACGTCGAGATCATGGTGCCGTTCGTGCGCACCCTGGGCGAAGCCAGCCAGGTCATCGACCTGTTGGCCGAAAACGGCCTGGCCCGTGGCGACAATGGCCTGCGCGTGATCATGATGTGCGAGTTGCCGTCCAACGCGATTCTGGCCGAAGAGTTCCTCGAGTACTTCGATGGCTTCTCGATCGGCTCCAACGACCTGACCCAGCTGACCCTGGGCCTGGACCGTGATTCGGGTATCATCGCGCACCTGTTCGACGAGCGTAACCCGGCCGTGAAGAAGCTGCTGGCCAACGCCATCCAGGCGTGCAACAAGGCCGGCAAGTACATCGGCATCTGCGGCCAGGGCCCATCGGACCACCCGGACCTGGCCAAATGGCTGATGGAGCAGGGCATCGAAAGCGTGTCGCTGAACCCGGACTCGGTGCTCGAGACCTGGTTCTTCCTGGCCGAGGGCCAGGGCGCAGCCTGATACAGTGGATTGCGGGGGCGCGTCTGGCGCGCCCCCGCCTGGTTTGATCCAGGGCGAGTTCCAGTAATGGTCCCCGCCCTTTTTTGTGCACCAAGCAACCTTATGCAAAGCAGCAGCACTTTATTTCCCGTGGCCTTGCTCAGCGCTGAGCGGCGAGGCGACTTGAGCGAAGACGTGTACCGGATCAAGGCCGGCAACAGCCCTGACCCGAGCGTCGAGCTGGCCGTGACCCGCCTTGGCCTGGCCGATCAGGGGCAGGCTCAAGGCGTACCGGTCATTCTTTTGCACGGCAGTTTTTCCAATCGGCGCTTCTGGTATTCGCCCAAAGGGGTCGGCCTGGGCGCGTTTCTGGCCCGCGCGGGTTTCGATGTGTGGATCCCGGAGATGCGCGGCCATGGCCTGTCGCCGCGCAATCGCCAGTGGCAGCACAACCGTGTCGCCGACTATGCCCGCGATGACTTGCCGTTGATTGGCGCTTTCGTGCTGGAACAAACCGGCCAGGCGCCGCACTGGCTTGGCCATTCCCTGGGCGGGACAACCTTGGCCGCTGCACTGGGTGGCGGCTACCTGCCAACCGAGCAGGTGGCCAGCGCCGCGTTCTTCGGTACCCAGGTCAGCCGCGTGTACTGGCCGTTGAAAGTGCCGCCGGTGGTGTGGGGGGCGAAGCTGCTGCTCAAGCGCTGGCGGCAGATTCCCGGGCAGCGGCTTAAGCGTGGCCCCGAGGACGAACCGATCGGCTTGGCACTTGAAAGCATGCGCTGGCATGGCCTGTTCGGGCGCTTTGGCGACAAGGACAACGACTGGTGGGCGGGCCTTGCGCAAGTGGATGTGCCGGTGCTGGCCGTGGCCGGTGCGGGCGATTACCAGGACCCGGTCTGGGCTTGCCGCAAGCTGTTCGACCAGTTGGGCGGGGAGCGCAAGCAGTTTCTGCGCTTGGGCCGCGAGGAAGGCTTCGATGCGTTCGGGCATGTCGACATGCTGGTCAGCAAGGCCGCGCAGGCGCAGGTCTGGCCGTTGGTGGAACGCTGGTTGAGGAACCCGTCTATGCCGGTGCATGCGTCGACTGTTGTGGCGCAGGCTGTGCCAGCCAGCTGATTCCATGCTGCCTGCGCTGGCCCCTTCGCGGGGCAAGCCCGCTCCCACAGGTACCCCACTGTTCTTAAGGCAGTGAAATACCTGTGGGAGCGGGCTTGCCCCGCGAAGAGGCCAGTGCCGAAGGAATGCAACTGACTGCTCGGTCCCGGATGACGTCAACAGCTTCCTCGGTGTAGCCTTGGCCCATACCCGCTTTCGTTGTGACTGACAGGAGCTTCCCATGCAGCATTACGTAACGCCCGACCTGTGTGACACCTACCCTGACCTAGTCCAGGTGCTCGAACCTATGTTCAGCAACTTCGGCGGCCGCGATTCGTTCGGTGGCCAGATCGTCACCCTCAAGTGCTTCGAAGACAACTCGCTGGTCAAGGAGCAGGTCGAGCTCGACGGCAAGGGCAAGGTTCTGGTGGTTGACGGTGGCGGTTCGCTGCGCTGTGCGCTGCTGGGCGACATGCTGGCCGAGAAAGCGGCCAAGAACGGCTGGGAAGGCCTGGTGATCTACGGCTGCGTGCGTGACGTGGACATCTTGATCCAGACCGACGTCGGCGTGCAGGCCTTGGCCAGCCACCCGAAAAAAAGCAACAAGCGTGGCGTCGGCGAGCTCGACGTGCCGGTGACTTTCGCCGGGGTGACCTTCCGCTCGGGCGAATATGTGTATGCCGACAACAATGGCGTGCTGGTTTCGCCAAGCCCGCTGAAAATGCCGGAGTGATGCGCCGCACGCGCTGATGGAGCTTTGATGTTCGAGGAAGACAACGCGCAGTGGGGGCTGGTGCATGCCCTGGTGCTCGATGGCAAAGGCGGCGCGCGCTCGATTGCCCGTACCGAACTGGACGACCTGCAACTGCACCCCCAGGAAAGCCTCTGGTTGCACTGGGACCGCAGCCATCCACAAACCCGCACCTGGCTGCTGCGCGACAGCGGCCTGAGCGAGTTCGCCTGCGAACTGCTGCTGGAAGAAAACACCCGGCCGCGCTTGCTGCCGCTGGTGGACGAACAGTTGTTGCTGTTCTTGCGCGGGGTCAACCTCAACCCGGGCGCCGAACCTGAAGACATGGTCTCGGTGCGCATCTTCGCCGAGGCGCAACGGGTCATCTCGCTGCGCTTGCGGCCGCTTCGGGCCAGTGACGAGATGCTCCAGTTGCTCGGCGAGGGCAGGGGGCCGAAGTCAGCTTCGGCGTTATTGCTGCTGATGGGTGAGCTGCTGACCGAGAAGGTCCAGGGCCTGGTCAGCGACCTGTCCGAGCTGGTCGACCTCGAGGAAGAAAAGGTCGAATCCGACGAGCGGTACACTCCCGAGCAGGGTAGCCTGCAGCAGATCCGCCGCCGTGCGGCCGGCTTGCGACGTTTTCTGGCGCCGCAGCGGGAAATCTACGCACAGCTGTCACGCAGCAAGTGGAGCTGGTTCGCTGATGCCGATGCCGACTACTGGAACGAGTTGAACAACAGCCTGATCCGTTACCTCGAAGAGCTGGAGCTGACCCGCGAGCGGGCCGCATTGGTGCTTGAAAGCGAGGACCGGCGGCGCAGCGAGCGCATGAACCGCACCATGTACCGCTTCGGCATCATCACCTGCATCTTCCTGCCCATGAGCTTCATCACCGGCTTGCTGGGCATCAATGTCGGCGGCATTCCGGGGGCGGAAAACCCCTACGGCTTCTTGTTTGCCTGCATCATCGTGCTGGGGCTGGCGGTAGGGCAGTGGTGGCTGTTCCGTCGGCTGCGGTGGGTCTAGATGTTGAATTCCTTGCCCGCGAAGCAGGCGGCAGCGGTTCATTTTGCACCACACGCCCCCAGGCGATGTGTGACCCATGCCCCGGCGCTCTCGTCTCTGACAGATACTGCGCGAGGTGCCCATGCACGATCCGTTTGAAGAATCCCTGCGCGACCTGCTCAAGGCGTCGCCGTCCGGCCAGGACCGAGACGACGCCGCCTGCCTGGGTCGTGTGCTGAAAACCGCCAACCGCCAGGTCGGTGCGGGTGATCTGTTCAGCCTGCTTGGCCGTTGGAGCCAGGCGCTGCTGATCGCCGTCAACAATGGCTCGGCGCATGTAGCGCCGGTGCGCAGAAACTCTACCCGCAACGCTGCCACCGGCAGCAAAGCAGATAAGGCCGATTGAATATGGAACTGGATCTCTGGACCCAAAGCCTGGTCACCGCCATGACTGCCCTTTGGACCAAGGTGGCGAACTTCATCCCTAACCTGTTCGGCGCCCTGGTCGTGGTGCTGCTCGGTTTCGTAGTGGCCAAGCTGCTCGATACGCTGCTGTCCAAGCTGCTGGCCAAGCTCGGCCTGGACCGCCTGATGGCAGGTACCGGGCTGACCAAGATGCTGAGCCGCGGTGGCATCCAGGTGCCGATTTCGACCCTCATCGGCAAGATCGTCTACTGGTTCGTACTGCTGATCTTCCTCGTCTCGGCCGCGGAATCGCTGGGCCTTGAGCGGGTTTCGGCGACCCTCGACATGCTCGCCCTGTACCTGCCGAAAGTATTCGGCGCGGCGCTGGTGCTGCTGGCCGGTGTGCTGCTGGCGCAGGTGGCCAATGGCCTGGTGCGCGGCGCTGCCGAAGGCATTGGCCTTGAGTACTCCGCAGGCCTTGGGCGTATCACCCAAGGCCTGGTGATCATCATCAGCATCTCGGTGGCCATCAGCCAGCTCGAGGTCAAGACCGACCTGCTCAACCACGTGATCGTCATCGGGCTGATTACCGTTGGTCTGGCCGTTGCCTTGGCCATGGGCCTCGGCAGCCGCGAAATCGCCGGGCAGATATTGGCCGGTATTTACGTGCGTGAGCTGTATCAAGTCGGCCAGCAGGTGCGGATTGGAGAGGTCGAAGGGCATATCGAGGAAATCGGCACGGTCAAGACGACGCTGTTGACCGATGATGGCGAACTGGTGTCGCTGTCGAACCGTGTGCTGCTTGAGCAGCGCGTCAATAGCCGCTAACCGCACAAAAGCTGTTAATGTATGCCGCCGCGAAATCGACCCCCGGGGTCGCGCGGCGACATTGACCTGACTGTCGGCCAGATTCGTTTTGAATAAAGTTCATTCGCCGCCCATGCGTTATGACCCCCGCGAGCTCACCGACGAAGAGTTGGTGGCGCGTTCGCATGAGGAGCTGTACCACGTTACCCGCGCCTATGAGGAGCTCATGCGGCGCTACCAGCGGACCCTGTTCAACGTCTGTGCGCGTTATTTGGGGAACGACCGGGATGCCGACGATGTCTGTCAGGAGGTGATGCTCAAAGTGCTGTACGGGCTGAAGAACTTCGAGGGCAAATCGAAGTTCAAGACCTGGCTCTACAGCATCACCTACAACGAGTGCATTACCCAGTACCGCAAGGAGCGCCGCAAACGTCGGCTGATGGATGCCTTGAGCCTGGACCCTGTTGAAGAGGCGTCCGAGGACAAGGCTCCGAAACCCGAAGAAAAGGGCGGGCTGGACAAGTGGCTGGTGCATGTGAACCCGATCGACCGGGAAATCCTGGTGCTGCGATTTGTCGCAGAGCTGGAATTTCAGGAGATCGCCGACATCATGCACATGGGCCTGAGCGCGACGAAAATGCGTTACAAGCGCGCGCTAGACAAGCTTCGGGAGAAATTTCACGGGCTCGATGAAACTTAAGCGTGTGCAAATATCTCTAACGAATCGGCGAGTTCTGCTAGACTTGCCGTCGAGTTGTCCCCCTTGTTGTTGGTGGGACTGCTTAACTATCACCAGATGGGGATTTAACGGATGAAATTGAAAAACACCTTGGGCTTGGCCATTGGTTCGCTTGTAGCCGCCACTTCGATTGGCGCTATGGCACAAGGTCAAGGCGCCGTCGAAACTGAAATCTTTTACAAAAAAGAATTCTTCGACAGCCAGCGCGACTTCAAGAACGACGGCAACCTGTTCGGCGGCTCGATCGGTTACTTCCTGACCGACGACGTTGAACTGCGTCTGGGCTACGACGAAGTTCACAACGCTCGTGGCGAAGACGGCAAGAACATCAAGGGCTCGAACACCGCCCTGGACGCCGTTTACCACTTCAACAACCCGTACGACGCCATCCGTCCGTACGTTTCCGCTGGTTTCTCGCACCAGTCGCTGGGCCAGACCGGCCGTGGCGGTCGTGACCACTCCACCTTCGCCAACGTTGGCGCTGGCGCCAAGTGGTACATCACCGACATGTTCTACGCCCGTGCCGGCGTTGAAGCTCAGTACAACATCGACCAGGGCGACACCGAGTGGGCCCCGAGCGTTGGCGTTGGTCTGAACTTCGGCGGTAGCCCGAAGCAAGCTGAAGTTGCTCCGGCCCCAGTTGCCGAAGTCTGCTCTGACAGCGACAACGATGGCGTCTGCGACAACGTCGACAAGTGCCCAGACACCCCGGCCAACGTCACCGTTGACGCCGACGGCTGCCCGGCTGTTGCCGAAGTCGTTCGCGTTGAGCTGGACGTCAAGTTCGACTTCGACAAGTCGGTCGTCAAGCCTAACAGCTACGGCGACATCAAGAACCTGGCTGACTTCATGAAGCAGTACCCATCGACCACCACCACCGTGGAAGGTCACACTGACTCCGTGGGTCCAGACGCTTACAACCAGAAGCTGTCCGAGCGTCGTGCCAACGCTGTCAAGCAAGTACTGACCAATCAGTACGGCGTAGAATCCAACCGTGTTGAATCGGTTGGCTACGGCGAGACCCGTCCGGTTGCCGACAACGCCACCGAAGATGGTCGCGCTGTTAACCGTCGCGTTGAAGCGCAAGTAGAAGCCCAGGCCAAGTAATTGGTTTGATGCTTCATGAAAAACCCGGCCTCGGCCGGGTTTTTCTTTGTCTGTGATTTAGGGGGTGACACTGAGATTCTGGGGCTGCTACGCAACCCTTTCGCAACGCAAGGCTGCGCTTACAGCGCCGGTGACGACCTCGCCGATCACCAGAATTGCCGGGCTGCTTAGCCCGAACGCCCGCGCATCCTCAACCATCCCCTGTACATCACTACGGCAGTCGCGCTGCTGCGCCAATGACGCATTCTCGATCATCGCCACCGGCATATGCGCAGCCATCCCGCCGGCCAGCAGGCCTTGGCGAATCTGCTCCAGCCGCGCAACGCCCATGTACACCACCAGCGTCGTACCGCCCTGGGCCAGCGCCGCCCAGTTCAGCTCGCTGTCATCCTGGGTGTGTGCCGTTACCAGCGTCACGCCGCGGCTCACCCCGCGCGAAGTCAGCGATATACCGCATTGCGTCGCGCCTGCCAGGCCCGCCGTGATGCCGTTGACCAGCTCCACTTCGATGCCATGCCCTTGCAGCCAGGCAGCCTCTTCGCCGCCACGGCCGAAGATGCACGGATCGCCCCCTTTGAGCCTGACCACGCAGCGCCCCTGGCGCGCATGGCGCAACATCAGGCGCTGGATAAAGGCTTGAGGCGTGGACCGGCAGCCGCCGCGCTTGCCCACGGCCATCACCCGTGCCTGGGGGCAATGCTCCAGCACTGCGGGGTTGACCAGGTCGTCGATCATCACTACCTGGGCTTGCTGCAATGCGCGCACGGCCTTGAGGGTAAGCAGTTCGGGATCACCAGGGCCGGCGCCGACCAGCCAGACTTTCGCATTCATCGTTGTTTCCTCTTCGGCAAGGTGTACTCAGCCCTTGAGCAGGACGAGCAGCACTATCAGGTTGCACAGCAGGGACAGCAGGGCCAGGGTGCGCCAAACTTTCAGCGGTTCGCGCTCCAGCAAGGGGCGGGGGCGGTGGGCCAGCTCCTGGCGGTCGCCGCGTTCGAGTAGCAACAACCAGTGCTCGGCGGTTTCAAAGCGTTGCGCCGGGTCGGCCGCTACCGCTTGCAGCAGGTTGTGCTGCAACCATTCCGGCAGGTCGGGGCGATAGCGCGAAGCGTTGACCGGCTGGCTGAAGCGTGGCCGCTGGAACGGCTCCACTTCGCCATAGGGGTAGTGCCCCGTCAGCAGCTGGTAAAGCGTCACGCCGACGGCATAAAGGTCTTGCCGCGGGCTGGGTGGTTGGCCGTCGAAGGCTTCCGGGGCGATATAGGATGGCGTGCCAGGCAGCTCGTGCTGCGGGTCTTCAGACAAGCCGGGGCAATACGCCAGGCCGAAGTCCAGCAACCGCAACTGTCCATCGGCGCCCAGGTGCAGGTTGTCTGGCTTGATGTCGCGGTGCAGCAAGTTGCGCCGATGCAGCACGCCGACCGCTTGCAGCAGTTGACGGGCGATCTCCAGCCACTGCGCCAAGGGCAGCGGCCCGTGCTCGGCGAGCAGTGCCGAAAGGCTCTGGCCGGGGTGTTCGCGCATCACGTAATACAGGTGCTGGCGCTGGCTGGCGACGTGGAGTTCGGGGAAGTGTCGCCCTGCGACCCGGCGCAGAAACCACTCTTCCATCAACAACCCTTGGGCGGCCCCTGGCTCCTGTTCGCGCGCGCTGGGCAGGGTCTTGAGCAGCCAGGGCTGGCCGTGGCCGTCACGTACCCGGTACAGCAGCGATTGACGGCTGTGCGAGAGCAGGGTGTCGACCTGCCAACCATCGAGCGCCTGGCCTTCACGCAGGGGGCCGGGTACAGGCCACTGTTGCAACTGCGCCAGGGTATCGCCCAGGCTGGCCGTACCCAGCTGTTGCACCTGCACCAGCAGGGCGCTGGCGTTGTCCTGGCTGCCATTGAGGTGAGCGCTGGCGACCAGCGTGTCAGCGGCCAACTGCAGGTCGGGTTGCTCGCGCAATACCGCCTGGATGTGCTGGTCCCCCAGGCTGGCCCAGACGCCGTCGCTCACCAACACATAGCACTCGCCCGCCTGCAGTTCACCTTCCAGGTAATCGACCAGCAGTTGTTGGTCCAGGCCCAGCGCGCGCTTGAGCACATGCTGCATGCCCGGTTGGTCCCAGACGTGGTCTTCGCTCAGGCACCGCAGGTGCCCTTGGTGCCAGCGGTAGACCCGGCAGTCGCCCACATGCGCCAAGGTAAAACGCCGCCCGCGTAGCACCAGGGCGCTGAGCGTGGTCAGCAGCGGTTGGCCGCTACCCTGGGCACGCAGCCAACGGTTCTGCGCCAGCAGCAGGCGGTCCAGCGCCTGCGCCACGCTCCAGGTGGCGGGGGTGGCGTAGTAGTCCAGGGCCAGGGCCTGCAAGCTGGCGCGTGCTGCCAGGCCGCCATCGGCGCATTGGCTGACACCGTCGGCGAGGGCGAACAGGTAGCCTTTGCTGGCGGCCAGTTCCGGCGCCGGCGTGACCAGGCGCAGGGCATCCTGGTTTTCCGCGCGCGGCCCGGTGGCACTGGCGTGGGCAAAGCTCAGTTGCAGGCTCATCGGCGTGCCTCAGACCCGCGCCGCAGTCACGGCGGCCGAGCCCCAGGTGGTGCGCCAGCGCTGTTTGACGCCATGCAGGCCGAACCAGGCCAGCAGGCCGAGGCTGGCGAACAGCCACAGCCCCAACTGGTAGTCACCGGTGTGCTGCTTGATGGTGCCAAGCCCCGCAGCCAGCAGGAAGCCGCCAATACCACCGGCCATGCCGATCAGCCCGGTCATCACGCCGATCTCCTGGCGAAAGCGTTGCGGCACCAGCTGGAATACCGCGCCATTGCCGGCGCCCAGGCCGAGCATGGCGCTGACGAACAGCGCCAGGGCAGCGGTTGCGCTGGGCAGGTTGAAGCCGACTGCGGCGATGCAGATGGCGGCCACGCTGTACATGCCCAGCAAGGTGCGGATGCCACCGAAGCGATCGGCCAGGGCGCCGCCGAGTGGGCGCATCAGGCTGCCGGCAAAGACGCAGGCAGCCGTGTAGTAGCCGGCGGTGACCGGGCTCAGGCCATATTGGTCACTGAAGTAGCCGGGCAGGGCGCTAGCCAGGCCGATGAAGCCGCCGAAGGTGACGCTGTAGAAGAACATGAACCACCAGCTGTCGCGGTCACCGAGGGCCTTGAGGTAGTCGGCCATGGCCTTGCGCTTGGGCCGCTCAGGTGCGTTGCGCGCCAGCAGGGCAAATACCACCAGGGTCAGCGACAGCGGGATCAGGGCGAAGCCGAACACGTTGTTCCAGCCAAAGCCTGCGGCCAGGGCGGGCGCCAGCAACGCCGCGAACACCGTGCCCGAGTTGCCGGCACCGGCGATCCCCATGGCCTTGCCCTGGTGCTGAGGCGGGTACCACTGCGAGGCCAGCGGCAGCGAAACGGCGAACGAGGCCCCGGCAAAACCCAGGAAGACGCCCAGCAGCAGGGCTTGCTCGTAGCTGTGCACGCCCAGGTACCAGGCGCCGGCCAGGGCAATGATGACCACGACCTGGCCGATCAGGCCGGCGGTCTTGGGCGACAGGCGATCGACCAGCAGGCCCATGGCGAAGCGCAATATCGCACCGGCCAGAATGGGTGTGGCCACCATCAGGCCACGTTGCTGTGCACTCAGCTGCAAGTCGGCGGCAATTTGCACCGCCAGCGGGCCGAGCAGGTACCAGACCATGAAGCTCAGGTCGAAATACAGGAACGCAGCGAACAGCGTGGGCACATGCCCGGATTTCCAGAAGCTGGTACTCATTGAACACCTCACTCGGCAAAACAACGGAACGAAAAAGACGCCGCTACCCGGCCCACGGCTGTGGAGGGGTGAGCGACGTCTTTGTCGGGATCAAGTGGGGCAACCGCCGTTGGCTACCGGTGTGGTTTCTTCAGCAAGAGCTGGGCCAACTCGCTCCTTCGGGGTTCAGCCCAACATTTCGTGCATGGCGATGATCTGCTCGGCCACCTGGATCAGCTTTTGTTGCCGGCTCATGGCCTGGCGGCGCATCAGGGTGTAGGCCTGCTCTTCGTTGCAGTCCTTCATCTTCATCAGCAAGCCTTTGGCCTGTTCGATGCGCTTGCGCTCGGCCAACTGCAGGTCGCGCGCCACCAACTGCGCCTTGAGCGCCTGGTCGCTCTCGAAGCGGGCCATGGCCACATCCAGGATTGGCTGCAGCCGCGCAGCGTGGATGCCCTCGACGATGTAGGCGCTGACCCCCGCCTGGATAGCCTGGCGCATCACGCCCGGGTCATGCTCGTCGGTGAACAGCACGATGGGCCTTGGGCGGTCGCGGCTGACCAGCACCACTTGTTCCATCACGTCGCGATCCGGTGAGTCGGTATCGATCAACACGACGTCCGGGTGCACCGTTTCGACACAGGCGGGCAGGTCGATGGTCAGGCCCGGGGCTTCGATGACGTCGAAACCGGCCTCGCTCAGGGCCGCCTTGAGCCTGCCCAGCTTGTTTTGAGTGTCGTCGATCAGCAGGATACGCAGCATGTTCATCCCCCTCACAGGCCAGCGCAGGCTTCGGGTGTGTCGCCCAGGGCATGCAAGCGGAAGCTGCGGGCATAGCCGTAGGGGTCGCTGCCGTCCCAACGTGTACCGTCGATCAGCAGGCTGCTGCGCATCGGCAGGCCGTGGCAAGGGATGCCGAGGGTGTCTGCGGCTTCGCGATAGAGCCCCAGTTGCTGGACCTGGCTGGCCACGCCGAGGTAGTCGGGGTCGTCGCGCAGCAGGCCCCAGCGGCGGAACTGGGTCATGAACCACATGCCGTCGGACAGGTACGGCAGGTTGGCTTGGCCCTGGTCGAACAGGCGCAGGGCGTGGGGGTCTTGCCACTGGTTGCCCAACCCGTCCTGGTAGTCGCCAAGCAGGCGTGGCTCGATGTTGCCCACCGGGGTGTCCAGGTAGGCATTGGCGCTGAGTAGCTGTGCGGTGCTGCGGCGGTTCTCAGGGCTTTGCTCGATGAAGCGGCTGGCCGCGAGGATTGCCTTGATCAAGGCGCGGGCACTGTTGGGGTACTGCTCGGCGAAGGTGCGGGCGCACGCGAGGACCTTCTCCGGGTGGTCCGGCCAGATCGACTGGCTGGTTGCCAAGGTAAAACCCTGGCCCTTGCCGACGGCATCGGCTGACCAGGGCTCGCCGACACAGAAACCGTCGATGCGGCCTGCCTGGATATGCGCGGCCATCTGTGCCGGCGGTACCACCACGCTGTCGACATCGCGCAGCGGGTGGATGCCTTGGCTCGCCAGCCAGTAGTACAGCCACATGGCGTGGGTGCCCGTGGGGAAGGTCTGGGCAAAGGTCAGGCGTGCGCCATGCTGGTGCACCAGGCTCGCCAATGCCTCAGGGCTGGTCACACCCTTGCGTTGCAGGGCAGGGGAAAGGTTGATGGCCTGGGCATTCTGGTTCAGCCCCATGAGCACGGCCATGTCACTGGCCGGCACACCACCGATGCCCAGGTGCACGGCATAGGCCAGGCCGTACAGGCAGTGCGCGGCATCCAGTTCGCCGCTGACCAGTTTGTCGCGCAGCCCCGCCCAGGAACCCTGGCGCTTGAGGTTGAGGGCCAGGCCGTGCTGCTGGGCAAAACCCTGGGTGGCGGCGACCACCACCGAGGCGCAATCGGTCAGGGCCATGAAGCCAATGTTCAGGCTGGGTTTTTCCGGCGCGTCGCTGCCGTTGACCCAGGCCAGGGGCGTTGCTCGGGGTGCTGTGTTCACAAGGTTCCTCGCCCGTACTGAAAAGGCAGTGCGGTGTGCGAAGCAACGCATGTGCCAAGCGGCCGAGGATTTACTGTCATGCCAGCCGTGCGCTGGCTATAATCGCCCCCTCATTCACCCCGAGCCTTGCCCGCCCATGTATACCCTGGCCCGCCAGCTGCTGTTCAAGCTTTCCCCGGAAACCTCCCACGACCTGTCCCTGGACCTGATCGGTGCCGGTGGCCGTCTTGGCCTCAATGGCATGCTGTGCAAGCAGCCGGCGGCTTTGCCGGTGTCGGTCATGGGCTTGAACTTCGCCAACCCGGTGGGCCTTGCCGCTGGCCTGGACAAGAACGGCGCGGCCATCGATGGCTTTGCTCAGCTGGGCTTCGGCTTCGTCGAGATCGGTACCGTCACACCGCGCCCGCAGCCGGGCAATCCGAAGCCGCGGATTTTCCGCCTGCCGGAAGCCACGGCGATCATCAACCGCATGGGTTTCAACAACCTGGGCGTCGATCACCTGCTCAAGCGCGTGCGAGCTTCGCGTTACAAAGGCGTGCTGGGCATCAACATCGGCAAGAACTTCGACACCCCGGTCGAGCGTGCGGTCGATGACTACCTGATCTGCCTGGACAAGGTCTATGCCGACGCCACCTACATCACCGTCAACGTCAGTTCGCCGAACACGCCGGGGCTGCGCAGCCTGCAGTTTGGCGACTCGCTGAAGCAGTTGCTCGATGCCTTGGCCGAGCGCCGCGAGCAGTTGGCGGTTACGCAGGGCAAGCGCGTGCCGTTGGCGATCAAGATCGCCCCGGACATGAGTGATGAAGAAACCGCACTGGTGGCTGCTGCGTTGATGGAATCGGGCATGGACGCGGTGATCGCCACCAACACCACGCTGAGCCGTGAAGGCGTCGAAAGCTTGCCTTATGGGGGCGAAGCCGGTGGTTTGTCGGGTGCTCCGGTACTGGCGAAGAGTACTCACACGGTGAAGGTGCTGGCAGGTGAGCTGGGCGGCAAGCTGCCGATCATTGCTGCGGGTGGCATCACCGAGGGGCGTCACGCCGCCGAGAAAATCGCCGCCGGGGCCAGCCTGGTGCAGATCTACTCGGGCTTCATCTATAAAGGCCCTGCGCTGATCCGCGAGGCAGTGGATGCTATCGCCGCGATGCCACGACAACCTTCAGGTTTTTAACCGGCCATAAAAAGGGCCCCATCAAGGGGCCCCTGGGCCTTCGCCCGCCGCCCGGATGGGGCGTGCATGGTAAATCGAATTCAGTGTCCTCGATCAGCCAACGGCGTGATTTTCGTTGAGTCTATGGATGCCAGCGGTGCCAGTCATGCCGTCCCAGTTATCACCGCGACCTTCACGCCAGCCGTTGATCCAGGCTTGGCGAACAGAAGGAAGATTGAACGGGCAAAGTTCGCGGGATTTGCCGGTGACCCCGTATTGATAGCCACGTGAATATGCTCTTTCCAACGGATCACGCTTAAGTCTTCTCATAGGGTGTTGCCCTCACTTGTTGACTGTAATGTCCCGTCGGCCTCTCCGAGGCCGGGCAGAGTCTTTCTGCCGGTTTGCGCTCGCTGCCGGCGTGGCGAGCTGAAGGTGCCGCCTCGTTGCGAAGCGGCCTAAGACCAGTTCTAACGAATGCGAGTCACGGTGTGAATGATCGATTTGTCATAAGCACGTAACCTTTCCAAGGGTGAAGTGATAAGTAAATAAATGCGACTCAACCTTATTTGCCGTTGAGCCCGCTATGATCGGGGTTTGCCGATCATTGACGTCATTTCGCCAGCGTTGCTGGGCCATGACAGAATTATTTTGAAATGCGACGAAGGGTCACATCGGTCCCTGAATCGCTCGAATTTTTCAAACTGCCTGATGATCTAAGCTGTCTTTGCCCCTGGCGAAGTGCTGATCGGTCAGGCGGCCCGGTCGTTCTGCTGCGCAGTTGTGCAGGGGAGGGCCACTCGGATGCCTGCTGGAAGGGTGTTCGGGCAAACATCGCGGGGCGATGCGTCGCCTCGTCAGTCAAATAGCCAAAGGCTCTGGAATCCTCATGTCGGACCGTTTCGAACTCTATCTCACCTGCCCCAAAGGCCTGGAAGGCCTGCTCGCCGAAGAGGCCAAGGGCCTCGGCCTCGATGAGGTGCGCGAGCACACCTCGGCCATTCGCGGCGCCGCCGACATGGAAACCGCCTACCGCCTGTGCGTCTGGTCGCGCCTGGCCAACCGGGTGTTGCTGGTGCTCAAGCGCTTCAACATGAAGAACGCCGACGACCTCTACGATGGCGTCAACGCGGTTGACTGGGCTGACCACCTGGCCGCCGACGGTACGCTTGCGGTGGAATTCAGCGGCCATGGCTCGGGCATCGACAACACCCATTTCGGTGCGCTCAAGGTCAAGGACGCCATCGTCGACAAGCTGCGCAACCGTGAAGGCCTGCGCCCGTCGGTGGAAAAGATCGACCCCGATGTGCGTGTGCACCTGCGCCTGGACCGCGGCGAGGCGATTCTCTCGCTCGACCTGTCCGGCCACAGCCTGCACCAGCGCGGATACCGCTTGCAGCAAGGCGCCGCGCCGCTCAAGGAAAACCTGGCGGCGGCTGTGCTGATCCGCGCCGGTTGGCCGCGCATCGCTGCCGAAGGCGGCGCCCTGGCTGACCCGATGTGCGGTGTGGGTACCTTCCTGGTCGAAGCCGCAATGATTGCCGCCGATATGGCACCTAACCTCAAGCGCGAGCGTTGGGGCTTCAGCGCCTGGCTTGGCCATGTGCCGGCACTGTGGCGCAAGGTCCATGACGAGGCGCAAGCGCGCGCGCAGGCCGGCCTGGCCAAGCCACCGCTGTGGATCCGTGGCTACGAGGCCGACCCGCGGCTGATCCAGCCTGGGCGCAACAACGTCGAACGTGCCGGCCTGAGCGACTGGGTAAAGATCTACCAGGGCGAGGTCAGCACCTTCGAGCCGCGGCCAGACCAGAACCAGAAAGGCCTGGTCATCAGCAACCCGCCTTACGGCGAGCGCCTGGGCGACGAAGCCAGCCTGTTGTATCTCTATCAGAACCTGGGCGAACGTTTGCGCCAGGCCTGCATGGGCTGGGAAGCGGCGGTGTTCACCGGGGCGCCGGAGCTGGGCAAGCGCATGGGCATCCGTAGCCACAAGCAATACGCATTCTGGAACGGTGCGCTGCCGTGCAAGCTGCTGTTGTTCAAGGTGCAGCCTGACCAGTTCGTCACCGGCGAGCGTCGCGACCCTCAGGCTGAAAACGGCGAGGCCCGGCGCCAGGAGCCACAGGCAAGCGAGCCTGCGCGCCTGTCGGAAGGTGCGCAGATGTTCGCCAATCGTCTGCAAAAAAACCTCAAGCAATTGGGCAAGTGGGCCCGTCGCGAGCAGGTCGACTGCTACCGCCTGTACGATGCCGACATGCCCGAGTACGCCCTGGCAGTAGACCTCTACCACGACTGGGTGCACGTGCAGGAATACGCGGCACCCCGCACGATCGACCCAGAGAAGGCCCAGGCGCGTCTGCTCGATGCCCTGGCCGCGATTCCGCAGGCACTGGGTATCTCGCCCCAGCGTGTGGTGCTCAAGCGCCGCGAGCGCCAGAGCGGCACCCGCCAGTACGAGCGCCAGGCCACCGAAGGGCGCTTCCAGGAAGTCAACGAAGGCGGCGTCAAGCTGCTGGTCAACCTCACCGACTACTTGGATACCGGCCTGTTCCTCGACCATCGCCCGATGCGCATGCGCATCCAGCGCGAGGCTGCCGGCAAGCGCTTCCTCAACCTGTTCTGCTACACCGCCACGGCAACCGTGCATGCGGCCAAGGGCGGCGCGCGCAGCACCACCAGCGTCGACTTGTCGAAAACCTACCTGGACTGGGCGCGGCGCAACCTGTCGCTCAATGGTTTCTCCGAGCGCAACCGCCTGGAGCAGGGCGATGTGATGGCCTGGCTGGAAGCCAACCGCGACACCTATGACCTGATCTTCATCGACCCGCCGACCTTCTCCAACTCCAAGCGCATGGAAGGTGTGTTCGACGTACAGCGTGACCATGTGCAACTGCTGGACCTGGCGATGGCGCGGCTGGAGCCAGGTGGCGTGCTGTACTTCTCCAACAACTTCCGCAAGTTCCAGCTTGATGAGCACCTGATGGCGCGTTACGCGGTAGAGGAGATCACCGCCCAGACGCTGGACCCGGACTTCGCCCGCAACAACCGTATCCACCGCGCGTGGCGCCTGCAATTGCGCTGAAGCGACGAGGTGCATTGCGCCGCTAATGGCCAATAGCTATAACTGACGGCAGGGCAAGATAATCCGCAGGACGCTGACGTGACGAGATGGGTTTATGTCCAAGTTTGGCGTACGTGCGAGGTTTCTTGGCCTGTGCAGCGAAGGGGTGTCCGCCTGGGCCGTGGCGCTGGTGGCCTTGGTGGCTGGCGGCCTGCTGTCGGCCACCCTGGCGCTTGCTGCGCACACCTTTTACAAGCAGCAACTGCGCCAGCGCTTCGAGTTGCTGGCCAGCGAGCGCTACAGCCGCATCGCCGAGCGTTTTGATGATCAGCAGCAGCGCCTGGACGGGCTGCGGCGGTTTTTCAGCTTCTCCAATGAAATCACCCCCCGCGAATTCGATGGTTACGCACGGCCCTTGCTGCAGCGCACTTTGGCTTACGCCTGGGCGCCGCGCGTAGAGGCGGCGCAGCGTGCCGATTTCGAACAGCGCACCTCGGCCTGGCTGGGCCAGGGTTATGTGATCCGCGATCAGGATGCGCAGGGCAACTGGCAGCCGGCGCCACTGCGTGACCACTACTTTCCGGTGCTCTACACCCAGTCAGCTGATCAGCCGGCACTCCCTTACGGGCTCGACCTTGCTGGCCAGGGCGCGCGCCAGGCAACCCTGGCGCGTGCGCTGGAGCCTGGCAGCATGGCGGTGTCCGAGCCCCTGCAGATCATGGATGCCGAGGCTGGGCGGCCGGCAGCACAGGCAGGTGGCCTGCTGATGGTGGCGCCGGTGTTCTCCGACGCAGCGCCGCATGGCGCGGCGGCGGGGTATGTGATGGCGTTGCTCAACCTGCGCGAGCTCATCAGCGATGGGTTGCCGGCCCTGGCTGATGACAATCTGGTCGTGCGCATCGAAGACCCTTCCGGGCTGCAAGGGCCTGAAGTGGTGTTCGACTCCCAGAACGAGGCAGCACCCCTGGCGTTGGCGAGCAGCCAGTTGCTGCACCTGGCTGACCACCCATTCCAGCTGCTTGTGCGGCCGAGTGTGGCGTTTCTGAAGGCCAACCGTTCATCGGCTGCGCTGACGGTCGGGCTATTGGGCGGGCTGTTGAGCTTACTGCTCAGTGCCTTGCTCTACAGCCTGTTCAGCCAGCGCCAGCGCGCCTTGACCCTGGTCGAGCAGCGCACTGCAGAGCTTCGAGTCAGCGAGCAATCCCTGCGCGGCACTCACAACCAGTTGCGCAGCGTGCTGGATGCCGCGACCCAGGTGGCGATCATCGCTACCAACCTCAAGGGGGTGGTCAGCACCTTCAATGCCGGAGCCGAGCGCATGCTCGGCTATTCGGCCAGCGAGGCGATCGGCCAACTGCGCCTGGAGGACCTGGTGCTGCCTGAAGAACTCAGCCAGCGCGCCCATGCCTTGAGCCAGCGCTACGGGCGGTGTATTGCCGGTGGCCAGGCGATGTTTGCCGAAACGGTGCAGGAGAGCGGTGCCGAGCCTGGCGAGTGGACCTTGCTGCGCGCCGATAACAGCCATCTGCTGGCCAACATGCTGGTCACGGCCATGCTCGATGAACAAGGCCTATGGGTCGGCTACCTGGCGATCTGCATCGATGTCACGGAACGACGCCGGGTGCATGAGGCGCTGGCGGCGCGTGACCGGCTGCTGGAAAAACTCAGTGCCGAGGTACCCGGCGGCATCTATCAGTACCGCCTGGATGCCGATGGCAGCTCGTGCTTCCCGTATGCCAGCAAAGGCCTGTACGACATCTACGAGGTCGACCTGCAGCAGCTGCACGAGGACGCCACGCTGGTGTTCGAGCGTATCCACCCCGATGACCTGGACCGCGTACGCCGGTCGGTGCGCTACTCGGCCGACCACCTCACGCCGTGGCGCGAGGAGTACCGGGTCTGCCTGCCGCGTGCGGGCTTGCGCTGGGTGCGCGGCGAAGCGACACCAGAGGTCGGCGATGCGGGGTGTACCCTTTGGCATGGCTACCTGACCGACATCTCCGACCTCAAGGGGGTGGAGGAGGAGTTGCGTGCGCTGTCGGTGACCGACGCGCTGACCGGTATTCATAACCGGCGCTATTTCCAGGAGCGGCTCAAGGTCGAGCTGGATCGCGCTCAGCGTGATGGCTTGGCGTTGGCGGTGATCATGCTCGATATCGATCACTTCAAGCGCATCAACGACCAGTTCGGCCACGCGGTGGGTGACCTGGTGCTGCGCAGCCTGTGCCAGCGCATCGCCTTGCGCTTGCGACGAACCGACGTGTTCTGCCGGCTGGGCGGGGAGGAGTTCATGGTGCTGTGCCCGGGTAGCGATGCCGAGCAGGCGCGGCTACTGGCGATAGAGCTGTGGCAGGGTGTGCGCAACGTACCGATCGAAGGGGTAGGCGAGGTGACCGCGAGCTTCGGTGTGGCGGGTTGGCGGCCAGGCGAGGGCGCCGATGCCTTGCTGTGGCGCGCGGATGCCGGGGTGTATGCCGCCAAGCAAGCGGGGCGGGACCGGGTGGAAGGGGAATTGACCTGAGCCCTGCACGGGCTAGGTGGCCGGCAGACGCGGGGGGCCGTTCCTGCGGCCCCCACCGGTGTTTAGGCCGAGACTTGGTCAGTTGGCCGCAGTACTGGTGCCCAGTTTCGGCTGGCGATAGAGGTCCAGCAGCACCTGGTCAAGCACCTGCGATGCGCCCCACGGCTTCGGGTCATTGAGAATGGCCGCGACCGCCCAGGTATGCCCGTTGCTGTCGCGGCTGAAGCCCGCGATGGCCCGCACGGTATTCAGGGTGCCGGTCTTGATGTGCCCCTCACCGGTCATGGCCGTGCGTTTCAGGCGCTTGCGCATGGTACCGTCCATGCCCACCAGCGGCATGGAGCTGATGAACTCGGCCGAGTAGGGGCTCTTCCAGGCAGCCTGCAGCAGCGCGGCCATCTCGCGGGTACTGACGCGTTCGGCGCGCGACAGGCCGGAGCCGTTCTCCATCACCAGGTGAGGTGCAGTAATGCCTTTTTTCGCCAACCACTGGCGAACGACGCGTTGCGCCGCACGGGCATCATCGCCATCGGCATCGGTACGGAACTGTGCACCCAGGCTGAGGAACAGCTGCTGGGCCATGGTGTTGTTGCTGTACTTGTTGATGTCGCGGATCACTTCCACCAGGTCGGGCGAGAAGGCCCGTGCCAGCAGGCGTGCGCTCTTGGGCACGTTCTCGATGCGATCGCGGCCCTGGATGCTGCCACCGAGCTCGTTCCAGATCGCCCGCACGGCGCCGGCGGCGTAGGTCGGGTGATCGAGCAGCGACAGGTAGGTCTGCGAGTTGCAGCCATCGCCGAGTTGGCCGCTGACCACCACGCTGACGCCATCGGCCTGGGGCACAGGGTTGTAGCGCACGTCACCCTTGCACTGCTTGGACGCCACGGGCTTGACCTGGTTATCGATGCGGATGTTGGCAATCGGCGGTTCGACGGCGATGGTCACCTTGCCACCATCGTTGCGGGCGACAAAGCGCAGTGCCTTGAGGTTGACCAGCAACGAGTCAGGCTTGACCAGGAACGGCTTGTTGACGTCGCCGCCATCATCGTTGAACTGCGGCAGGTTGGGCTGCACGAAGTGGCTGCGGTCCAGTACCAGGTCACCGCTGATGGTGCGCACGCCGTTGGCCCGTAGGTCACGCATCAGCAGCCACAGTTTTTCCATGTTCAGCTTCGGGTCGCCGCCACCTTTGAGGTACAGGTTGCCGTTGAGCACACCGTTGCTCAAGGTGCCGTCGGTGTAGAATTCGGTCTTCCACTGGAATGTAGGGCCGAGCAGTTCAAGCGCTGCGTAGGTGGTGACCAGCTTCATGGTCGAGGCCGGGTTCACCGAGACATCGGCGTTGAACACGGTCGCGGCGCCTGGCCCATCCAGCGGCAGCATCACCAAAGACAGCGCAGTGTCTTGCAGCTTGTTGGCTTTAAGCGCCTGCTGCACCTTGGGTGGCAGGCTGGTATTGACGGCGGCGGCCTGGCTGGGCAGGGCGAAGGGCAGGAGCAGGCCGGCGAGAACGAGGGGACGGAGCGTTTTGATCATATTCAGTAAATACCCTGCGGCGAGGGAGAAGGACATTGGGGCTGTAAGAGATGATGGCCCCAGGACGAAATAGAACGCGCATTATGCCCCAAGCTTAGCCACGATGGGCCACGTTCGACACAAAAGCGACGCCAACAAAAAAGGCCACCCCGAAGGGTGGCCTTTTCAGCGTGCAAGCCGCTGGGTAGCGCAGGTATCACTCGGCCGGGTTGATCGCGTTGCCCGGATACCATGCGTCGAGCAGCGGGCTGACTTCGATCTTGGTCAGTTCGCTGCGGCCCTTGAGCCAGGCTTCGACGGCAGCACGCTGCTCTTCGGTGACCGAACCGCGTTTGGCCGAGCACACCAGACCGAAATCGTCACCGCCTACGTAGTCGAGGCCGTTGGCGTCCATGGCTTCTTCCAGGAAGGCATCGAGGAATGCGTCGATCGCCTGATCATCCAAGTCTTCCTTGAAGTCCAGGTTCAGCTCGAAGCCCAATTCCTGAAACTCGTCGACACACAGCTTTTTGCGCAGGCGGCGGGAGCGGTTAGTGGCCATGAAACAATCCTCTTAGGTAATATCGCCGCGCAGTCTACCAGCTTCGGCGTGTGGCTGCCTTGCTCATTCAAGCCCGCCGGTAGCCTTGATGTCAGCGGCCAACGCCTTCTCCACCCGGCGCATGTGCCGGGCCAGTGCCTGGCGCCGTAGGCGCAGTTGCGGTGTCGGCAACGTGGTGTTCTGCAGCGCTTCGCACGCCGCCATCAGCTCGGGCGCCTCCAGCATGCGGGCGGCGCTGAGGATCTTGTGCGCCTGGTCGGCAACGGCGTCGGCGTCTTGTGCGGGCAGGCTCATCAGAATCACCAGGTCCGTTTGCAGGCTCTCGTGCAGGGCGGCCAGAAAGCGCTGGCGGTCGTTCGGGGCTTGGCCGACGATCGTGCCCAGGCCCTCCAGGTCGAACAGTTTGCGCCGCCATGGCTGTCGGCCCCGTGGGCTGATGCCGGCCAGGCGCTGGCTCAGGGTGGTCAGGCTGATGGGTTTGAGCAGGCAGTCATCCATGCCGGCATCCAGGCACTTGCGCATGACCTCGGGCTGGGCGTTGGCGGTATAGCCGAGGATGGTGCAGCGCGATCGCCCGTATTGCCGTTCTTCGGCACGTACGGTACTGGCCAGCTGGTAGCCGTTCATGTGCGGCATGTTGCAGTCGAGCACCAACACATCGAAGGCGCCTGCGCGCCACAGGCCCAAGCCTTCACGGCCATCCCTGGCGCAGGTGTGGCCCAGGCCCAGGTAACCCAGCTGCTGCGCCATCAACTGCAGGTTGGCGGGATGGTCGTCGATCACCAGCACGTTCAGGCGTGGATCGGGTACGTCGACAGGTTCGATCACCGGCCTCTCGACAGCGTCGGCGCTGACAACTTGCAACGGCATTTTCAAGCGAACCTGGGTGCCGACATCTTCGAGGCTCTTGATGGTCAGCGTGCCTCCCATCATTTCGCACAGGCTCCGGCAGATCGCGAGGCCAAGGCCAGTGCCTGCGCGGGCACCCTGGCTGTGCGGGTTGGCCTGGATGAATGGGTTGAACAGGCGTTGCAAGTCATCGGCGTGAATGCCGATGCCGCTGTCACGTACTTCCAGCTCTAGAGTCGGGTAAGAGGAGGCTTCTGCTTCCTGCAGGCAAACGCAGATGCGTACCTGGCCATGCTCGGTGAACTTGATGGCGTTGCTGACCAGGTTGGACAGCACCTGCTTGAAGCGCAGCGGGTCGAGCAATGCATGGCAGCGGGCCGCCGGTTCGATCATCACCTCCAGGGCCAGGCCCTTCTGCCGCGCCTGGCCATCGAAGATACGGCCCACCGACTCGACCAGTGCGGCCAGGTCGACCGGCTCCGGAGTGAGTGACAGATGCCCGGATTCGATGCGCACGATATCGAGGATATCGCCGATCAGCCCCAGCAGGTCCTTGGCCGAATGGTGGGCCAGTTCCAGGGCTGAACGGTCCACCCGACCCTGGTCGGCACGTTTGACGGCAAGTTCGAGCATGCCGATGACGGCGTTCATCGGCGTTCGGATTTCATGGCTGATGGTGGCCAGGAACGTGCTTTTGGCGCGGTTGGCATCTTCGGCTTGCTGCTTGGCCTGGCGCAGTTCCTGAACCAGCTGGCGCCGTTCGCTGATATCGATCCAGCCGCCGATGATGCCTTGTACTTCGCCCAGTGAGTCGCGGTATGGCAGGATCCAGTGGTAGATGGTCATTTCGCGGCCTTTGACCCGCAGCGGCCGATCGATGATCAGTGGGGTCCCGGCGGCCATGACCTTCAGGTAATCGGCCTGGATCTGGTGAGTATGTTCGCAGTCAGCGAACAGGCTTTGCTCCAGGCGCTTGCCCATGACCTCTTCGCTGCAGGCCTGAACGGCTTCCAGGTAGCTGTCGTTGCAACTTTGCAGGCAACCTTCGCGATCACGCACGTACATGGGGTGCGGTGTGCCGTTGAGCAGCGCACGCATGAATGCCAGCTGGTCGTTCAACGCCCGCTCGGCGCTTTGACGCTGCTTGATCTGCAGGCGCAGGCGGGCATTCCAGATCAGTGCCAGCAGCAGCAACAGCCCGGTACCCAGCAGCACTTGCCAGGCGAGCCGGCGAAAGCTCTGCCAGGTGCTGTCGTCATGCAGGCCGTAACCACGCCAGCGGTTGTTTATCACCCCCAGCTCTTCCGGCGGAATGCTCAACAACGCTTTGTCGAGGATCGATACCAGCGTCTGTGAATGGCTGGCGGCTGCCATGGCGTAGCTGGCCGGCTCGCTGCCGACGGTGGCGCGTATGACCAGGTCGGGGTGGGTGGCCACCGCATGGTTGGCGTCTATCAAGGTGGTGATCACGGCATCTACAGCACCGCTTTTGAGCAGCGCCGTGGAATAGAAGGAGCTCTCGGTCTCGATCCAGCCAATGTGCGGATAGCGCGTGGAAAGGTCATCCATCGCGCTGTAGCGGGTAATCGCGATGCGTCGGTCCTTCAGTTGTTCCAGAGAGGTGTATTGCCCATTGCTCGCTCGGCTGACCAATACATAGACACTTTCAAGGTAAGGGCGGCTGATTTGCAGGGTCTGCTCGGCCTCACCGTCGGTAGTGAGCGCCGCAATCACATCCACCCGGCCGTCCTTGAGGCGGGCGATCATGTCGGCAATGCCGCTGGCGCGCTGCACCTCGAAACGCAGGCCGGTGCGCAGGCGGATGAGCTCCAGCAGGTCGGCGGTGATGCCCCTGAAATATCCCGAACCATCGAAGAAGGACAAGGGCGCCGCAGTATCGTCGATGGCCACGCGCATGACCGGGTGGTGTTGCAACCAGAATTCCTCAGCCTCTGTCAGTTGCAGCTTGCGGTCGGTCAGGAGCAGGTCGCTGCCGGCACTCCAGCGCTTGAAGATACTGGCGCGCACGGCTGCAGGCTGATTGTCGAGAATGGCGTTGACCAGTTCCAGCAGCAACGCATCCGCCTTGCGCATGGCAAAGCTGAAGCCGATCGCTTCGTGCTTGCTGAAATTGGCGATGCGCAGGCCGGGCAGGTGGCCGCGATTGAGCTGGTAATGGGTGGAGATGGTGTCGCCGATGAACACGTCGGCCTGGCCAAATGCAACGGCATTCAAGGCCTGGGAAGACGAGCCGAAGGCCAGCACCTGGGCCTTGGGGTAGGCACTGCCTATCTCCTGCCTCGGCAGGTAGTGGTAGAGCATGCCCAGCCGCATGTTCTCCAGGCCCAGGTCCAAAGGGCGGCGTTCGTCCTCACGGGTGACCAGCACCGGCTGGTCAATGGCATAGGGGTGCGACAGTGCCAGACCGTCCGTTGTCGCTTCATAGCCGTTGGCACTGCCGAGCAGGTCGATATCGCCGCGTTTGAGTGCCTCTACCGCTGCCTGTCGGCTGTTGAAGCGCAGCACGCGTACAGGCAGCTGCAGGGCGAGGCTGATCAGGTTTGCATACTCGGCGGTGAGGCCTTGATAGTCGCGGCCGCCACTGGTGATGTCGAAGGGCGGATAGTCGGGCGCAGAGGTCCCCAGCACCAGTTCGTGTCGGCTTTCGAGCCATTGGCGTTGCGGGGCCGTAAGAGAAGGCTGTGCTGGCATTACCGATGAGCGTGCCAGCAGGGCATACGCGGTAACTCCGTGGTGGTTGGCGTGTATTGCGCCGCTGACCAGTGCCAGGGCGAGTAACAGCCGGGCGATATGGCGCGCCATGAAAACCCTCAGACCAGTGCGTTGCGTTTGGCCATTTCGATCAGGTCCACCAAGGTCTCGACCTGGAGTTTGTGCATCAGGCGCTTCTTGTAGGTACTCACCGTCTTGTTGCTGAGGAACATGCCTTTGGCGATTTCCTTGTTGCTTCGCCCTTGGGCAAATAATTGCAGGACCATGAGTTCACGGTCATTGACCTGGCGGAAGAGTTGCAGGTCGGCATCTACCGTTTGATTGTGTTTGATTGCCTGGCTGGGGAAATAGTTGTAACCGGCAAGTACTGCCTTGATCGCGCTGAGCAGTTCGCTGAGGTCTTCCTGCTTGCACACATAGCCCGCAGCGCCCGAGTGCATGCAGCGTACGGCGAACAACGCCGGGGATTGGGCGGTCAGCACCAGAACCTTCAACGGCAGGGACATGGCCTGGAAGCGGGAAAGCACCTCTAGGCCGTCTAGCTTGGGGATGCTGATGTCGAGGATGACCAGGTCAGGGGCGGTTTCTCGAATCATCTGCATGGCGTCAACGCCATTGTCCGATTCGCCGACGATCTTGTAGTTCTGATTTTCCAGCAACATACGAACGGCCAGGCGGATAACGGGATGGTCGTCGACAATAAATACGGAGTGCATGTTCAACTTCCCTGCGGGCGAGTGAGGGTGACGGGTGGCACCTTATCCCAGTTGGAAGTCGTCGGGCATGTGAGGAAGGGCTATTCGCTGTATATGGGAAATGGCTTACAGGATAAAACAAATCGGGCTACGAATTTGGCCTGTGGAGCTTGATGTCAAACCTTGTTTGGTAACTTTTCATTGACTGTTATTCGTGGTGTTTAATCGGCACCTACACAAGTAGGAAGTTTCCTTCAAGAAAGGGTGCAGCCAGAGGCTGTGCTCGGGCTGCACCTGACGGGCTCAGGTCGGGCTGGAGCGCCCCGTCATTTCGCGGGCCATTTCACTGGCATAGCTGTCGGTCATGCCGGCGATGAAGTCGATCATGCGCAGGAAGGCGCTGTGCAATGAGCCATGCGGGTCCGGTGCATTGTTGCCGATCAGGTCGAGTACACGCCGGCTCTTGAACGAGGGGGTGCGGCCGCCATGCTGTTCGAGGGCCGCGCCGCAGAAGGTGTTCAAGAGGATCTCGAGCGTGGTGTAGGCGCCGATTTCGTGCAGGGTCTTGCGTTTGTCCTGGAAGATCTTGTTGCGCGCCATGTCCTTGGCTTGCAGCACGCAGTGCTTGGCCGGGCCGTGCATATGTTCGACCAGGTCGCCGGGCAGATGCCCGGCGAGCAGTGCCTGTTGCTGTTCGACGAAGGCGTGGGCGGCGGCGTTGGTCAGGTGTTCGATGGCCTTGCCGCGCAGGATCGCCAGCTTGCGCCGTCGCGAGTCGCGCGGGCCGAGTTGGCGATAGGTTTCCGGCAGGTCGTCGCCCACCAGGCCGAGTAGCAGCGCCTCGACTTCGGCATACTCCAGCAGCTCCATCTCCACGCCATCTTCCAAGTCGATCAGCGCATAGCAGATGTCATCTGCGGCCTCCATCAGGTAGACCAGCGGGTGGCGCGCCCAGCGTTGATCTTCCAGTTGCGGCAAGCCGAGTTTGCGGGCGATCTGTTCGAGCAACGGCAGTTCGCTCTGGTAGCTGCCGAACTTGTGTTTCTTGTAACCCAGGGCATCGGCATGGCGGGCGCTCCAGGGGTACTTGAGGTAAGTGCCGAGGGTGGCGTACGTCAGCCGGGTGCCGCCGTCGAACTGGTGATACTCCAGTTGGGTGAGTACGCGAAAGCCTTGGGCATTGCCTTCGAAGTTGAGGAAGTCGGCGCGCTCGTCATCGCTCATGTCGTCCAGCCAGCCACGCCCTGCTGCCTGCTGGAACCAGTGGCGGATGGCGTCTTCGCCGGAGTGGCCGAACGGCGGGTTGCCGATGTCGTGGGCCAGGCAGGCCGATTGCACGATCATCCCGAGGTCACTCGGTTCGCACCAGTCTGGCAGGCTGTCACGCAGGGTTTCGCCCACCCGCATGCCGAGCGAGCGGCCGACGCAACTGACTTCCAGGGAATGGGTCAGGCGCGTATGGATATGGTCGTTGCTGGTAACCGGGTGTACTTGGGTCTTGCGCCCAAGCCGGCGGAAGGCGCCGGAGAAGATGATGCGGTCGTGGTCCTTGTGGAAAGGGCTGCGCCCCAGTTCTTCGGGGCTGTACAGGGCTTTGCCCAGGCGTTCGCGGGTCAGCAAGGTATGCCAGTCCAAGGCTCGATCTCCTGTCGGTCGATGGGCGTAGCTTCCTGTGTCGTGAGTCACCATGCAAGCTGAAGGTTTACGCGATCACCGGCGGGTGATCGCGTCTGTTCAGGTGATGCGAAAACGTCAGTGCCGGCGGCTGCCCTGCAGATACAGTCGAATCAGCGGCAACAAGCTGCCGCCCAAGCGCACCAGCCGTGTCAGGTTGCCACTGCGCACGCCCTTGCCGGTGAGAAAGCCCAAGGCAACCACCGCGCCAATCCCCCACAGCGGCGCATGCTTGATGCCAAGCCCCTCGTGCAGCGAACTGCCCATGCCGCGCACGCGCTGCAGTGGCTCGAGCAGTTGCCCCGACTCGTGGCGGATTTCCTGGCGGTGCATCTCCAGACGCAGGCGCAACAGGGCCTTGCGCAGTTCGCGAGGGTTACGAGTATTGGGTAGTTCAGGCAGGCTCATGGCAACAGGCGCTCCCGGTCCTTGGCAAGTTCCTCGAGGGTCGCGCCGAACGGCGATGACTCGTCGAACACCGCAGCCTTCAAACGCAAACCGCAATACAACGCGGCCACACCGTAGAACACGCACAGGCCGATGATGCCCGCCAGGCGATAGCTGTCCCACAGCAGCACCAGCAGCAGCCCGGACAGCGCCGTCAGCAGCAGCAGGGCGAACACCAGTGCCAAACCTGCGAACAACAGCAGGCTCAAGGTGCGGCCCTTCTGCTCCTGCAGCTCGATACCAAACAGCTCGATGTGGCTGTGCAGCAGCCCGAGCATCGCCGCGCCCAGGCGTTTGCCCGAAGCGCCGGCGCCGATGGCGTCATTCTCCATGGGAATCCCTCAGCGCCGATTGGCCAGCAGGCCGATCAACAGCCCCACGCCCGCCGCAATACCGATGGCCTGCCAGGGGTTTTCCTGCACGTACTGCTCGGCGGTGCCAAGGGCTGCCTGGCCGCGGTCGCGCACCGATTCCTGGGTCAGTTGCAGGGTTTCACGGGCCTGGGTCAGGCGGTCATGGATCTGTTCACGCAATTCGTCAGCCTGATCGCCTGCCAAGTTGGCGGTGTCGGCGAGCAGCTTCTCGGTGTCGCGGACCAAGGCCTGAAAGTCAGCCATCAATATCTCTTGAGCAGTCTTTGCCGATTTGCTGGCCATGGGTCTCTCCCTGTCGATGAGTGTTGGTAGTTCGAGTGATAGCACATGCCGAAGGTTCAAGTGGCTGTGCGGGTAACTGGGCTGGTATGGGCCTTGCTAAGGCTTTGCCACGTAGCGGGGCGCCGCTGGCGTGCACTGCGCCGATTCGGGGCGCCCTGCGTGACGAACTAACGTAAACCTTAACCCAATCCTCGACAAACCCAAGAATAAACCATGCAGGCCTCGCCCCATTCAGCAAACGGGGCAGGGGGCTGGCACCGATTCGGTGCAGGGATGCAGGTTCTTGATCTGTCCTGGTGCCTTTTCAGCAGGTCTGCCTATTCATGGAACACATGCACAGCGCGATGGACTCCCTGGTCCACGGTTCGAATACCCTGTTCATTCTCATGGGCGCCATTCTGGTGCTGGCCATGCATGCTGGCTTCGCCTTTCTCGAAGTGGGCACTGTACGGCACAAAAATCAAGTCAATGCCTTGTCGAAGATTCTCAGCGACTTCGCCATTTCGGCGCTGGTGTACTTCTTTATCGGCTATTGGATCGCCTACGGCGTGAGTTTCTTCCAGCCGGCGGCGCAACTGGCCGTCGACCATGGCTATGCGCTGGTCAAGTGCTTCTTCCTGCTCACGTTCGCAGCTGCCATCCCGGCGATCATCTCCGGGGGCATTGCCGAGCGTGCGCGTTTCGTTCCGCAGCTGTGTGCCACCGCGTTGATCGTGGCGTTTGTCTATCCGTTTTTCGAAGGCGTGGTGTGGAACGGCAACTTCGGTGTGCAGGCCTGGCTGCACGCACGCTTCGGGGCGCCGTTCCATGACTTTGCCGGCTCTGTCGTGGTGCATGCCATGGGCGGCTGGCTGGCGCTGGCGGCAGTGGTGTTGCTGGGGCCACGGCGCGGGCGCTACCGCGACGGCCGCCTGGTGGCTTTTGCACCTTCGAGCATTCCGTTTCTGGCGCTGGGTTCGTGGATCCTGATCATTGGCTGGTTCGGCTTCAACGTGATGAGCGCCCAGACCTTGCAGGGCGTAAGCGGCCTGGTGGCGATCAATTCGCTGATGGCCATGGTCGGCGGCACCCTGGCGGCCTTGCTGGCCGGGCGCAACGACCCGGGCTTCCTGCACAATGGGCCGCTGGCCGGGCTGGTGGCGATCTGTGCCGGTTCCGACCTGATGCACCCGATTGGCGCGCTGGCCACCGGCCTGGTGGCTGGGGTGCTGTTTGTCTGGAGTTTCACAGCGGCGCAGAACCGCTGGAAAATCGACGACGTGCTGGGCGTGTGGCCGTTGCACGGCCTGTGCGGTGTGTGGGGTGGCATTGCCTGTGGCGTGTTCGGCCAGGCCGCCCTTGGTGGCATGGGCGGTGTCAGCCTGGCCAGCCAGTTGCTGGGCAGTGTTATGGGGGTGCTGGTGGCATTGCTCGGTGGCTTTGTCGTCTATGGGGTGATCCGAGCGCTGCATGGCTTGCGCTTGAGCCACGAGCAGGAGTTTCAGGGCGCGGACCTGTCGCTGCACCGCATTGGTGCAACCAGCCAGGATTGAGCGAGGCCAGGTGCGCAGTGGGCGGGACGGACCTAGAATAGGCTTTTCCAAAGCCAAACCGAGAACTGCCCCATGCTGCCTGAATGCCAATTGTTCGGCACCCTCGGCTGCCACCTGTGCGAAGTGGCCGAGGCTGTGCTGATGCCTTTCGTCGATCATGGCCTGTTGGTGGAGCTGGTCGACATTGCCGATAACGAGGCCATGTTCGAACGCTATGGCCTGATCATTCCCGTGCTGCGTCGCTGTGACAATGGCGGCGAGCTGCATTGGCCGTTCGATGCCGAGCAAGTGGTGGCGTTTCTCGCGCAATGATCGCCCAATGGGCACGCGTTCCTCACGCCATGGTTGGGATGACAAGTCGATGATCGGGTGCCGGCCACTGCTGCCGGTGTCCTTGAACTGTCATCGAGAATCTAACCATGTTCATCACGCCTCATTTCACCCTGGATGAAATGACCGCTTCGAAAATCGCCGCAAGGGAAGGGTTTGACAACACCCCTACACCTGAGGTACTGGCCAATCTAACTGTCCTGTGTGGCGTGCTTGAAAAGGTACGTGCGCTGCTCGGCATGCCGATCATCATCAGTAGCGGCTACCGCTGCAGTGCGCTTAATCAGCGTGTCGGTGGGGCACCGTCAAGCCAGCATGTGCTGGGGTTGGCAGCCGACTTCACGGTGATCGACGTCAGCCCGCGTGAGGTGATACGCAGAATCAGCGACAGCGACGTACCCTTCGATCAACTGATCCTGGAGTTTGACCGGTGGGTGCATTTGTCCGTGACCACTGGCACTCCGCGGGGCCAGGTGCTGACCATTCGCAGAGGCACCGGTTACCTGCAGGGGTTGCAATGACGCGCTGGCGAATTGACGTGGAGGAGGGGAGGTCCGTATGCTGTATATAAATACAGTGTTCGAGGGGAAGGCCATGCTCAACGTCGAGCAACTCAAGTACAGCGTCAACCACATGCCCGTCGAGCGGGTGTGCGACGCGGTTCTGGAACTGCGCCTCGAAGGCCTGGTGACTGAAGACCGAACGCCGTTCGGCAAGGTTCACTTCAATACCTGTTTTGCCGAGATCGAGGCATTGTTCCAGCGTGCCGGTTACCACCGTGGGCTGGACGTCGTAGGTTACCAGGGTTTGTTATATGCCCTGTACGACCCCAACCGCTGGGAGGCCGTGCAAGTACTGCGCTGGTTGAAGGCGCGCAGCGAGGCGACGCTACAGGCTGGTTGAGGTGGAAGGCTTGGAGGATAATGCGCGGCCTCCAACCTTTTGAGCGCTGCCATGACCACGCCTTTCGACCCTGCCCGCCAGCAAGCCAGCACGGTGTGCCTGCCCCCCGGCAACTGGGCGACGGTGCTCGATTGCCTGTGTGACCATTTCAAGGCCATCGAACGGGCGCAGTGGCTTGACCGCTTTGCCCGCGGCCGCGTGCTCGATGCGCAGGGGCAGGCAATCTCTGCTGGGCTGGCTTATAAACGCGGCATGCGCTTGCACTACTTCCGGGAAGTGCCAAATGAGCGGCCGATCCCTGTGCAGGAAACCCTGGTGCACGTGGACGAGCATTTGGTGGTTGCCGACAAACCGCACTTTCTGCCGGTGACCCCGACCGGTGAGTATGTCGAGCAGACTTTGCTGCGCCGGCTGATTCGGCGTCTGGACAACCCGCATCTGGTGCCTTTGCACCGCATCGACCGGCATACCGCAGGGCTTGTGCTGTTCTCCGCCAACCCCCAGACGCGCAGTGCCTACCAGCGCTTGTTCCCCGAGCGGCGGATCGACAAACGCTACCAGGCCATCGCCGCAGCCATGCCCCAGCACAACTTCCCGCTGGTGCACAAAAGCCGCCTGGTGCATGGCGAGCCGTTCTTCCGCATGCAGGAGGTGGAGGGCGTTGACAACAGCGAAACCTTGGCCCAGGTGCTGGAGACGCGTGGCGAGTTATGGCGCTACGGTCTGTCGCCGGTGACCGGCAAGACCCACCAATTGCGTGTACACATGGCGGCATTGGGCGCGGCAATCTGCAACGATCCGTTCTACCCCGAACTGCTGCAGACCGATGACGATTATCAGCGGCCTTTGAAACTGTTGGCGCAGAGCCTGCGTTTCGAAGATCCGTTGACGGGTGAGGAGCGGTATTTCGAGAGCCGGTTGCAATTGGACTGGTAGGAGCGGCCCGCCAAGGCCGCCCCAATATCACACAAGGCTCGGTGTCTTAGCGGTTGAAACGCTCCACCAGCGAATACTGGCTACCGGCAGTGCTGGTCAGTTCCTCGCTGAGCAGCGCCGAATGCTGGGCCTGTTCAGCTGTCTGGTCGGCAAGGTCGGCAATGGTGCTGATGTTGCGGCTGATCTCGTCGGCGACGGCAGTCTGCTCTTCGGTAGCGGCTGCGATCTGGGTCGCCATGTCGGTGATATTGGCCACCGCTTCGCTGATACCGACCAACGCTTCATCGGCCTGCATGACCCGGTCGACCCCTTCCTGTGCCTGGCGGTGGCCGGTTTCCATGGTCAGTACGGCGTTGCTGGCTGTCTGCTGCAGCTTGGCGATCAGGCCGTGGATCTGCCCGGTGGATTCGGCAGTGCGCTGGGCCAACTGGCGTACCTCGTCGGCCACGACCGCAAAACCACGGCCCATCTCTCCGGCGCGGGCGGCTTCGATGGCGGCGTTCAGCGCCAGCAGGTTGGTCTGGTCGGCGATGCCCTTGATCACATCGACCACACCGCCGATTTCGTCGCTGTCCTTGGCCAGTTGCGTCACCGTTGCACCGGTTTCACCCACTGCCGCCGACAGGCGCTCGATGGCCTCACGGGTTTCACCGGCAATCTGCCGGCCCTGGCTGGTCAGGCGATTGGCTTCCTGGGTGGCGTCGGCAGTGCGTTGCACATGGTTGGCCACTTCCTGGGTGGTGGCAGCCATCTGGTTGACGGCGGCCGCCACTTGCTCGGTTTCCACCCGCTGGCGCTCCAGCCCCGAAGAGCTCTTGTGGGCCAGGGCATCGGATTGCCGCGCCTGTTCGCTGAGGTGTTCTGCACTGTCCTGCAGGCGTGTCAGGCAGGTTTTCATGCGTGCATCCTGGCTGAGCATGGCCATTTCCAGGCGGGCCTGAACGCCGCGGCTATCGGTGTACATCTGCGCGATGAGGGGGTCGGACGTGGTTTGTTCCGCCAGGCGCAGCAGGCGCTTGAGGCCACGTTGCTGCCAGCTCAGGCCGAGCAGGCCAAGGGGCACCGACAGGGCCGCCGCCAGGCCGAAGCCCCAGGAGTGGCCAAGCCAGTTGCCAATCAGGAAGCCCACCTGGCTTACCAGAATGAACGGCAGCCAGTCCTGCAGAATCGGCAGCCATTGATCACGTCGCGGCACCGCCGACTTGCCCTGGTTCAGGCGCTGGTAGAGGCCTTCGGCTCGGCGGATCTGTTCGGCGGTGGGTTTGACCCGCACCGATTCGAAACCGACCACCTGGTTATTGTCGAAGATCGGCGTGACATAGGCGTTGACCCAGTAGTGGTCACCGTTCTTGCAACGGTTCTTGACGATGCCCATCCAAGGCTGGCCCTGTTTGAGGGTTTGCCACATGTGGGCGAACACGGCCGCGGGCACATCCGGGTGACGCACCAGGTTGTGCGGCGCGCCGGTCAACTCTTCGCGGGTGAACCCACTGATTTCGATAAACGCGTCATTGCAGTAGCTGATCACGCCCTTGGCGTTGGTGGTGGAGATCAACCGCTGCTGGGCAGGGAAAGTCCGTTCTCTCTGGGTAATCGGCTGGTTGTTACGCATGGGTGGGTAATCCGCAAAGAATCCGCAAGGCTTTCGTGAGGTATCGGCAAGCCGCTGGTTTTATTGAATGGATATTTAATGGGCTTGATTTATGGCAATAAGCCATTATTCGGAGTGAGCTAGGGAACAGGCACGTTTGATCAAAATGGCGTCATTTTTGCGTTTTTAAGGCTGTTTGGTGACGTGTGAGTCTGATGATGACTCAATGGCTGGCCAAGAGCCAGTAGCCGATAGCGGAATGAGGCCGCCGAGAGAGGGTGGAGGGGGGGGGTGGCGTTGGCTGGGGATTTGCGGTGCCTGTGAAATCCCCAGCCAAGCCTTGCATCTCAACCAGCAATCAACTGGCGCAACACATAATGCAGAATCCCCCCCGACTTGAAGTACTCCACCTCATTCAAGGTATCGATGCGGCACAGCACCTCGATCTGCTCCTGCTGCCCGTCCTCGCGGGTGATACGCAGCGTCAGGCTCATGCCTGGCCGTAGATGAGCACCGCTCAACCCCAGCACATCGATGCGCTCCCTGCCGGTCAGCGCCAGTTGCTTGCGATCGTGCCCGGCCTTGAACTGCAGGGGCAGCACGCCCATGCCCACCAGGTTCGACCGGTGGATGCGTTCAAAGCTTTCTGCCAGCACCGCCTTGACCCCCAACAGATTGGTGCCCTTGGCGGCCCAGTCACGGCTGGACCCTGTGCCGTATTCCTGGCCGGCGATCACCACCAGCGGCGTACCCTGGGCCTGGTACTGCATGGCGGCATCGTAGATCGACAGCTTTTCGCCCGTTGGCACGAATAGGGTATTGCCCCCTTCCTCACCCCCAAGCATCTCGTTGCGAATACGGATGTTGGCGAACGTGCCGCGCATCATCACCTCGTGGTTACCCCGGCGCGATCCGTAGGAGTTGAAGTCCCGCGGTTCCACACCCTTGCTGCGCAGGTAGCGCCCGGCGGGGCTGTCGGCCTTGATGTTGCCGGCCGGGGAGATGTGGTCGGTGGTGACCGAGTCGCCGAGCAGGGCCAGCACGCGTGCACCCTCGATGTCCTCGACCTGCGGCGGCGGCCCGCCGATGTCGTCGAAGAACGGTGGATGCTGAATGTAGGTCGATGCCTCCTGCCAGACATACGTGGCCGCTTGCGGCACCTCGATGGCCTGCCACTGCGCGTCGCCTTCGAAGACTTCGGCGTACTCCTTGTGGAACATCGCGGTGTCGACCTTGGCAACGGCGGCGGCAATCTCCTGCTGGCTGGGCCAGATGTCGCGCAGGTACACTGGCTGGCCGTCCTTGCCAGTGCCCAACGGGTCGCGGGTCAGGTCCAGGCGCACGCTGCCGGCCAGGGCGTAAGCCACTACCAGCGGCGGCGAGGCCAGCCAGTTGGTCTTGACCAGCGGATGCACGCGGCCCTCGAAGTTGCGGTTGCCCGAGAGCACCGAGGCAACGGTCAGGTCGGCGCTGCCGATGGCTTGCTCGATCGCTTCATCCAGTGGGCCGGAGTTGCCGATGCAGGTGGTGCAGCCGTAACCCACCAGGTCAAAACCCAACTCATCCAGATACGGCGTCAGCCCGGCAGCCTTGAAGTAGTCGGTGACCACCTTGGAGCCAGGGGCCAGCGAGCTCTTGACCCAGGGTTTGCGCTGCAGGCCCTTCTCCAGGGCCTTTTTCGCCACCAGCCCGGCGGCCATCATCACGCTGGGGTTCGAGGTGTTGGTGCAGGAGGTGATCGCGGCGATGACCACTGCACCGTCGCGCAGGGTGTGGGTCTGGCCTGCATGGCTGTAGTCGATTTCGCCCGCCTGATCGGCGTTGCCCACCGCCACACCGCCGCCGCCTTCGCTTTCCAGGCGGCCGACTTCCTTGGCCAGTGGCTTGGGTTGCAGTTCGATGAAGTGGTCGAACGCCTGGCTGACCTGGCCCAGGGCGACCCGGTCCTGCGGGCGTTTGGGCCCGGCCAGGCTGGCCTCGACGTCGGTCATGTCGAGGGCCAGGGCATCGCTGAACACCGGGTCCTGGCCAGGCAGGCGCCACAGGCCTTGGGCCTTGCAGTACTGTTCGACCAGTTGCACTGTCTGCTCGGGGCGCCCGGTCAGGCGCAGGTAGTCAAGGGTCACCTGGTCGACCGGGAAGAAGCCGCACGTGGCGCCATACTCGGGGGCCATGTTGGCGATGGTGGCACGGTCGGCCAGGGGCAGCTCGGCCAGCCCATCGCCGTAGAACTCGACGAACTTGCCCACCACCCCTTTCTTGCGCAGCATCTGCGTCACGGTCAACACCAGGTCGGTGGCGGTGATGCCCTCGCGCAGCTTGCCGGTCAATTTGAAGCCGATCACTTCCGGGATCAGCATCGACACGGGTTGGCCGAGCATCGCGGCTTCGGCCTCGATGCCGCCAACACCCCAGCCCAGCACTCCCAGGCCGTTGATCATGGTGGTGTGCGAATCGGTGCCGACCAGGGTGTCGGGGAAGGCATAGGTGCGGCCGTCTTCTTCACGGGTCCAGACGGTGCGGCCAAGGTATTCCAGGTTGACCTGGTGGCAGATGCCGGTGCCCGGCGGTACTACCCGGAAGTTGTCGAAGGCGCTCTGGCCCCAACGCAGGAAGGCATAGCGCTCGCCATTACGCTGCATTTCGATGTCGACGTTCTCGCTGAACGACTGGGGCGTGCCATAGCGGTCGACCATCACCGAGTGGTCGATTACCAGGTCGACCGGCGACAGCGGGTTGATCCGCTGCGGGTCGCCACCGGCCTTGGCCATGGCGGCGCGCATGGCTGCCAGGTCGACCACGGCGGGTACGCCGGTGAAGTCCTGCATCAGCACCCGGGCCGGGCGGTACTGGATTTCCCGGTCGGAGCGGCGCGCCTCTAGCCATTGGGCAATGGCGCGCAGGTCGTCACCGGTGACGGTCTTGCCGTCCTCCCAGCGCAGCAGGTTTTCCAGCAGCACCTTGAGCGACATGGGCAGGCGTTGCAGGTCGCCCAACTGGCGGGCGGCCTCGGTAAGGCTGTAATAGTGGTACGTCTGGTCGGCGACCTTGAGGGTCTTGAGGGTGTTCAGGCTATCGAGCGAGGGCATTGCCAACTCCTTCTGCGCCGGTGCCCGGCAAATCTGGGTGTTTGCCGGTGTCACCGCTCTGTTTCGATCCGCACGGTACGGACCTGGCTGAATGGTCAGGTTAGACCGGTTTGGCCTGCGTGACCCTTTTCTGGACCGGCGGGACGTGTCGCAGGTTCCGAACTTCCTTTATCATCGCCGCCCTGCCGGCGCCTGTGGTGCGCCCGCCGTAGTGGAGTGAGAGATGAGTACCCTGTTCATGCATTGCCGGCCCGGTTTCGAGGGCGAGGTCTGCGCCGAGATCAGCGAACATGCCGCCCGCCTGGGGGTTGCCGGCTATGCCAAAGGCAAAGCGCAGAGCGCCAGTGCCGAGTTTGTCTGCACCGAGGACAATGGCGCCGAGCGCCTGATGGGGGAACTGCGCTTCGCTGAGCTGATCTTCCCGCGGCAGTGGGCCCGTGGCAGTTTCGTCGAGTTGCCGGAGAGCGATCGCATCAGCGTATTGCTCGAGCACCTGGCCAGCCTGCCTGTGTTCGGCAGCCTGTGGCTGGAAGTGCTCGACAGCAACGAAGGCAAGGAGCTGTCGACGTTCTGCCGCAAGTTCGAGGTGCCGTTGCGCAAGGCCCTGGAAAAAGCCGGTCGCCTGGTTGAAGACGCCAGCCGTCCACGCCTTCTGCTGAGCTTCATCACTGGCCGGCGGGTATTTGTCGGCCAGGCTGCGGCCAACAACAGCGCGCTCTGGCCAATGGGCATCCCGCGCCTGAAGTTTCCCCGTGAAGCGCCCAGCCGCTCGACCCTCAAGCTGGAAGAAGCCTGGCATCAGTTCATCCCCCGCGAGCAGTGGGACCAGCGCCTGGGTGATGACATGACCGGTGTCGACCTGGGCGCCTCGCCTGGCGGCTGGACCTATCAGCTGGTGCGCCGCGGGATGTTGGTCACCGCCATCGACAATGGCCCGATGGCCGAGAGCTTGATGGACACCGGGCTGGTCCAGCACCTGATGGCGGATGGTTTCACCTGGCAGCCGAAGCAGCCGGTGGACTGGATGGTCTGCGACATCGTCGAGAAGCCGGCGCGGACCACCGCATTGATCGAAACCTGGCTGGGGGAAGGGCTGTGCCGCGAGGCGGTGGTCAACCTCAAGCTGCCGATGAAGCAACGTTACACCGAGGTGCGGCGCCTGCTCGACCGCATGCAGGCCACGTTCAAGGCGCGCAAGATCAGGGTTTCGATCGCCTGCAAGCAGCTGTATCACGACCGTGAGGAAGTGACCTGCCATCTGCGCAGGCTGGACCTGAAGCCGCGTTGAGTGCGTGGGCGGCGCGCGGCCCTTGGTGCGCGCCGCACGATGCGCGACAATGATGAATATTTTGGAGCCGCCCATGACTGATTTCACCCCCGACGCCGTCCTCGATGCCACCGGCCTGAACTGCCCCGAGCCTGTGATGATGTTGCACCAGCACGTGCGTGGCCTGGCTGCAGGTGGCTTGCTCAAGGTCATTGCCACCGACCCGTCGACCCGCCGCGACATCCCCAAGTTCTGCAACTTCCTCGGCCATGAATTGCTGCAGCAGCAAGAGGACGCGGGCACCTTCCTGTACTGGATCCGCAAGAAAGCCGACTGAGCCGCTCTGGAACACGCCGCGCGTAGCGCCTACACTGCGTTCCCCTGACAGGAGAGCGCCATGCTGATAGTTGCCGACGAGAACATTCCGCTGCTCGATGCCTTCTTCGAAGGTTTCGGCGAGATCCGCCGCTATCCGGGCCGAAGCCTCGATGCCGCCAGCGTCAAGGACGCCGATGTGCTGCTGGTGCGCTCGGTGACCAAGGTCGACCGCCAACTGCTTGAAGGCAGCCGTGTGCGTTTTGTCGGCACGTGCACCATCGGCACCGACCACCTCGACCTGGACTACTTTGCCGAGGCTGGCATCCACTGGAGCAGCGCGCCGGGCTGCAATGCCCGCGGCGTGGTGGACTATGTGCTGGGCAGCCTGCTGACCCTGGCCGAGCTGGATGGTGTCGCGCTACCCAAGCGCACGTACGGCGTGGTGGGCGCGGGGGAGGTCGGTGGCCGCCTGGTGCGTGTGCTGCATGGCCTGGGCTGGAAAGTGCTGGTGTGCGACCCGCTGCGTCAGGCCGCCGAAGGGGGCGATTACGTCAGCCTCGAGGCGGTACTGGAACAGTGCGATGTGATCAGCCTGCACACCCCCTTGCAGCGGGGCGGCGAGTACCCCACCTGGCACCTGCTGGGCCAGGCGCAACTGGCACGGTTGCGCCCAGGGGCGTGGCTGATCAATGCCAGCCGTGGCCCAGTGGTGGACAACGATGCCTTGCGTGAGCTGCTGTTGGACCGTGAAGACGTGCATGCCGTGCTCGATGTGTGGGAAGGCGAACCGCAGGTCGACTTGCAACTGGCCGACCTGTGCACGCTGGCTTCGCCGCACATCGCCGGCTACAGCCTCGATGGCCGGCAGCGGGGCACTGCGCAGATCTACCAGGCGTTGTGCCGTCACCTGGGCGAAGCGGAGCAGGTGCGCCTGGCCGATTTGCTGCCCAAGCCGCCGCTGGCGCAAGTTGAACTCGATGCCACTACAGACCCGGCCTGGGCCTTGGCCACCTTGTGCCGCGCCGTGTACGACCCGCGCCGTGACGATGCAGACTTCCGCCGTAGCTTGAGCGACGACCCGGCCGAGCAGCGGGTGGCATTCGATCAATTGCGCAAGCAGTATCCACCTCGGCGTGAAATCGAAGGGCTGGCGGTGCGGATTCGTGGCGAGTCGCCGCAATTGGCGCAGTTGGTCAGTGCGCTGGGTGGGGTGTTGGTCTGAGTGATGTGCCTGCGTCGGCCTTTTCGCCGGCCGAGGCAATAAAAACCCGGCGCAGGCGCCGGGTTGCAATGAATTAGCCGATCAGCCTTTACGGGCTTTAGTGCCCCGGCTTTGTTCCAGTTCCTGGCAGGCTTTCTGGATCATCTGCTCGGTGATCGGAACCTCGCGCCCTTGGGCGTCGATGATCGAGCCGCACACCTGGGGTTGCGGGTTGTTCTGGGGTTTCGGGGTATCGCTGCTGTGCTGCAAGCTCATGTCCTGTCTCCTCATCAGGTTCAAGCTCAGGGTAGTCCTGCGCCGTGACTGGCCTGTGACAGATCCTCGACTGTCACGGCCCTGACAGTCCAACAGAAACGGCGGTAAAGCTCCAGAGCCCTTTTAGATCGAAAGGCTATAGTCACCCCCAAGCGTTCCTCGCGCTCCGATGAGTGGTAGTCTGCTGCTTCCTTGCCGCTTTGGTTGCCGCCATGCCCGAATCCGTCTCCCCTGGCCAACGTCGCGCCCTGCGCCTGGGTTGGCAGTTCGTTCGCCCGTATCGCCGGCAAATGCTCCTGGCATTGCTGGCACTGGTGGTCACGGCGGCAATCACTCTGTCCATGGGGCAGGGCATCCGCCTGCTGGTTGACCAGGGTTTCATGACCCGCTCCGCGCACCAGCTCAACCAGACCATTGGCCTGTTCCTGCTGTTGGTGCTGGCACTGGCGGTGGGTACCTTCAGCCGCTTCTACCTGGTGTCGTGGATCGGCGAGCGCTGCGTGGCTGATATCCGCCGTGCGGTGTTCGATCACCTGGTCGGGCTGCACCCTGGGTTCTTCGAAGACAACCGCAGCTCCGAGATCCAGTCGCGGCTGACGGCTGACACAACCTTGCTGCAATCGGTGATCGGCTCTTCGCTGTCGATGTTCCTGCGCAATGCCTTGATGGTGGTAGGGGGCGTGGTGCTGCTGTTCATCACCAACCCCAAGCTCACCAGCATCGTGGTGGTGGCCTTGCCGCTGGTGCTGGCGCCGATCCTGCTGTTCGGCCGGCGCGTGCGCAGCCTGTCGCGGCAGAGCCTGGACCGGGTGGCGGATGTCGGCAGCTACGTCGCCGAAACCCTGGGGCAGATCAAGACCGTGCAGGCCTATAACCATGAGCCGCTCGATCGCGAACTGTTCGCCAGCACCGTCGAGGCGGCCTTCAGCGTAGCCCGGCAGCGTATTGCCCAGCGTGCGTGGCTGATCACCCTGGTCATCGTGCTGGTGCTCGGCGCGGTGGGGGTCATGCTCTGGGTCGGGGGCATGGACGTGATTGCCGGGCGTATCTCGGCAGGCGAGCTGGCTGCCTTCGTGTTCTATAGCCTGATCGTCGGCAGTGCGTTCGGCACGCTCAGCGAGGTGATCGGTGAGCTGCAGCGCGCCGCCGGTGCGGCCGAGCGCATTGCCGAGCTGTTGGCGGCACGCAGTGCAATCCTGCCACCGCGCGTAGCCGCCTCACTGCCTCAGCGGCGTGCTGTCGGGCGTATTGCGTTGCAAGACGTGCATTTCGCCTACCCGTCGAGGCCTGCGGTTGCAGCCATCGACGGCTTGAGCCTGGCGATCGAGCCGGGGCAGACCGTGGCCCTGGTCGGGCCTTCGGGCGCCGGCAAATCGACCCTGTTCGACCTGCTGCTGCGCTTCTACGACCCTCAGCAGGGGCGCATCCTGCTCGATGGCCAGGCCATCACTGAACTCGACCCGGCCGAGCTGCGCCAGCAGTTCGCGTTGGTGGCGCAGAACCCGTCGCTGTTTCGCGGCACGGTCGAGGCCAACATTCGCTATGGCCGCCCAGGGGCGACGCTGGCCGAGGTCGAGGCAGCGGCGCGCGGTGCGCATGCCGACGAATTCATCCAGCAACTGCCGCTGGGCTACCAGACGCCGCTGGGGGAGGGTGGCATCGGCTTGTCGGGCGGGCAACGGCAGCGCTTGGCGATTGCCCGGGCGCTGCTGGTCGATGCGCCGATCCTGTTGCTGGATGAGGCTACCAGCGCCCTTGATGCGCAAAGCGAACACCTGATTCAGCAGGCGCTGCCCAGTGTGATGGCCGGTCGCACCACCTTGGTGATCGCCCATCGTCTGGCCACGGTGCAGCACGCCGATCGCATCGCGGTGATCGACAAGGGGCGCCTGGTGGCAATAGGCACGCACCGCCAGTTGATCGAAGAAAGCCCGCTGTATGCCCGATTAGCCTCGCTGCAGTTCACCACGGGCTAGCCTGTCGTGGTTCTGTAACAATTCTGTAGGAATTGCCTGACACTATTTGTCTCAATTGTTGTGCAAGTGCTCAAGCCGGCTGCTATCGAACGATGGCAGCCTTTTTTTTGCGAGTGAGCCTACGGGGACATGGAATGTCTTACCCGGCGCCGCAAGCGTGCGCCGTTCCTTTCCTTTGGTCTTGAGATCGCGATGTTGCGTAAATCCCTCAGAGTGCAAATTCTCGCCCTGCTCGGCGGCAGCTTGGTAGCGATGTTGCTGATCGCGCTGGTGTGTTTCCAGTTTCTGTCTTCCAGCGTGCGCGGCTACGCCGAGCTGGTGGATGGGCCCTTGCGGGCTTCGCAATTGATCGATGAGGCCAACCTGCAGTTCAAGATCCAGGTGCAGGAATGGAAGAACGTGCTGCTGCGCGGTCGTCAGCCCGCCGAGCTGGACAAGTACTGGCAGCAGTTCCAGGCCCGCGAGCAGCAGGTGCAGCAGGTGCTTGGGCAACTGATCGACAGCAGCGATGCCAAGCTCAAGGCGCCGCTGCAACAGCTGCGTGCCAGCCATCTGCAACTGGGCCAGGCTTACGCGCAGGGCCGCCAGGCGTTTGTCGCCGCAGGTGGTGACCCGGTTGCAGGCGACCTTGCGGTCAAGGGCGTGGACCGTGCCGCCAGCGAACAGATGAGCGAGCTGGTCGAACAACTGCGCGCCGATGCGCGCGAGCGTGCATCGAGCATCAACGCCAGCGCAGAGCGTACGGTGTGGCTGGGCTTGCTGGTGATGCTGGGCTCGGCGGTGCTGGTCGGCCTGTTCAGCCTGTGGCTGGTCAATCGCAGCCTGATCGAGCCGATTCGCCAGTTGATCGAGTATGTCGCGCAGTTGAGCCAGGGGCGCTTCGTTGCGCGTGTGGACAGCCGCCGTGAAGATGAACTGGGGCGCTTGGCTCGTGCGGCCAATACCCTGCGTGATTTTCTTGCCGAGACAGTCGGCCGGCTCAAGGACAATGCCCAGGAGCTGGAAGGCGCCAGTGGCCAGCTGCGCAGCATCGCGGCTGACATGGCCCAGGGCACGCATGACCAGTTCCAGCGCACCGATCAGGTGGCGACGGCCATGCATGAGATGTCCGCCACCGCTCAGGAGGTGGCTCGCCACGCCGCCGACGCCGCCCGCGCGGCCGATGATGCCGATCACAGTGCCCAGGCTGGCGAGCAGGTGATGCAGCAGACCATCGACATCATTGGCGTGGTCAACCGCGAGATCGCCGGTACCGCCGCGGTGATCCGTGACCTGGAGCATGACAGCACGCGGATTGGCAAGGTGCTCGAAGTCATCCGCGGCATTGCCGAGCAGACCAACCTGCTGGCGCTCAATGCAGCCATCGAGGCGGCCCGTGCGGGCGAGGCCGGGCGCGGCTTTGCGGTGGTCGCCGACGAGGTGCGCAGTTTGGCCCTGCGCACCGCTGCATCGATCGCCGAAATTCACCAGATCATCGAAGCGGTGCAGTCGGGTGCGGTAGAGGCGGTCAAGGCCATCGAAAGTGGCCAGCAGCGCAGCGAGGAGGGTGCCGAGCAGGTGCAGCAGGCGGGGCAGATGCTGCAGCGCATCACCTCGGCGGTGGAGGCGATCCGTGACATGAACCGGCAGATCGCCACGGCGGCCGAAGAGCAGACCAGCGTGGCCGAGGACATCTCGCGCAACCTGATCGAAATTACCCGCATCGCTACCACCAACCAGGCAGCTGTGCAGCAGACCGAGCAGGCCGGACAGCGTTTGCATGGGTTGTCCGGGCAGTTGGGGGAAGTGACTTCGCGGCTGACGGCCTGACCCTCCGGCGCGGGGAAATCCGCCACTGTTGCGCTGAACTTGGCGCAACTGTGGCGGATTGTCGCCATGCGACCGGGTGTCTCACCCCTTAGCCATTGGTCTAATGCCAGTTGGCACACTCTCTGCTTTAGGGCGCCAATCCTTCACTTCAATCGGATTGCGCTACTAATGAAAAAAATCCTGCTGACGCTCCTTTGCCTGAGCGTCATCGGCTGCTCCAAACCCGCAGAGCCGGACAAGACCGTCGACGTCCTGCTGATCGGCGGCGGCATCATGAGTGCCAGCTTGGGCACCTACCTTACCGAGCTGGAGCCGAACTGGAAGGTCGACGTCTACGAGCGCATGGACCAGGTGGGCGAAGAAAGCTCCAACGCCTGGAACAACGCCGGTACCGGCCACTCCGCGTTTTGCGAACTGAACTACACCAGTGTCGGCACGGATGGCAGCATCGACATCAGCAAGGCCGTGGGCGTCAACGAGCAATTCGAAGTCTCCAAGCAGTTCTGGGCCTACCAGGTCGAGCAAGGCGTGCTGAGCAACCCGAAAACGTTCATCAACAACGTGCCGCACATGAGCTTTGTGTGGGGCGACGACAACATTGCCTTCCTCCACAAGCGCGTCGCTGCCCTGCAGCACAGCTCGCTGTTCCGTGGCATGCAGATCAGCGAAGACCACGAGCAGATCCGCCAATGGGCGCCGTTGGTGATGGAAGGCCGTGACCCTCAACAGAAGGTCGCAGCCACGCGCATGGCGATCGGCACCGACGTGAACTTTGGCGAGATCACCCGTCAGCTGTTCGCCTCGATGACCCGCAACCCTAACGTCAGCGTGAACCTTAGCCATGAAGTGCGTGACATCGTGCGCAACGATGACGGCACCTGGCGGGTGGTGGTGGCCGACCTGGCCAATGGCGGCAACGAAGTGGCGGTCAACGCCAAGTTCGTCTTCATCGGTGCCGGTGGTGGCGCGCTCAAGCTGTTGCAGAAGTCGGGCATCCCCGAAGCCGAAGGCTATGCCGGGTTCCCGGTGGGTGGCCAGTTTCTGATGACCGACAACCCGGACGTGGTTGCGCGCCACCAGGCCAAGCTGTACGGCAAGGCGTCGGTCGGTGCACCGCCTATGTCGGTCCCGCACCTGGACACACGTATGATCGACGGCAAGCAGGTGCTGCTGTTCGGCCCGTTCGCGACCTTCTCCACCAAGTACCTCAAGCACGGCTCGCTACTGGACATGTTCGCGTCGCTGAACAGCCACAACATCCTGCCGATGGTGAACGCCGGCATCGACAACATCGACCTCAGCACCTACCTGATGGGGCAATTGATGCTGAGCTTCGACGACCGCATGAATGCCCTGCGCGAGTACTTCCCCAATGCCAAGAACCAGGACTGGAAGCTGCTGCAGGCCGGCCAGCGCGTGCAGGTGATCAAGAAGGACCCGGTGCTCGGTGGCGTGCTGCAGTTCGGCACTGAAGTGGTCGCTGCCCAGGACGGCACTATCGCCGCGCTGTTGGGGGCCTCGCCAGGCGCTTCGACTGCCGCGCCGATCATGCTGACGGTGCTGGAGAAGACCTTCAAGGACCGCCTCAAGAGCCCTGAATGGCAGGCCAGGCTCAAGCAGATCGTACCCAGCTACGGGCAGAAGCTGAACAACAACCTTGAGCTGACCAACCAGACTCGGGCATGGAGCAGCGAGCGTTTGCAACTGCTGTACGTGCCCGTGCAGGCCGAGCAGTAAGCCGCGCCTGCCGCCCCCTGTGCATGCAGGGGGCATTTTTGGCGCACAACAAAAAGCCCGCGCAAGGCGGGCTTCTTGAATAGGATGTGGTCGGAGAGACAACGTTCTAACAGTGACTTTAATCTACTGATATATATAGGTTTTTAGCTTTTGTTTTTGTTCTGGCATACACGCTGGCATACAGGGTGCTTGGTGCTGGCTAGGGTGTACCCCCAAAAAAAGGAGGATAGGGGGACACTTGCGGGGGAGGACACCCCAGCTGTTCATATCGGTTCCGTACCAATCGACACCAATACGGAGCACGTATGCAAGTAGCCAATTCACAACCCGCCCAGTCGTTAGCCCACAGTTGCTTTGATTCCAGCGCCATCTTGATCCGCATGCCCGAGATTGAGGGAATGACGGGGCTTTCCCGCACATCGATCTATCGCCGCCTTCGCGATGACCCCACCTTTCCCAAGTCTGTGCCGTTGAGCAATAGCAAGATGCGCGGCGCGCCGGTTGCCTGGGTACTAGCTGAGGTTCAGGAGTGGGTTCGCCAACGCATCGCTATGCGAGGGGAGGCGGCCTAAATGACGCTCAAAAAAAAGGCCGACCAACAGGCCAGCCTCCAAATTAATTTGCCCTCGCATACTACCACCAGCGCAGTCCAACGTGCGCGACTTCTTGCCCGATTGCAAGCTGTCGCAGTGGATACCATTACAGCCAGACGCGAGCTGAACATCATGATGCCCGCCGCGAGGATCAAAGAGCTGAAAGAGCTTGGGCACAACATCCAGCGCCACCTCATCACCACAACGGATGAACAAGGCCGCACTCATCGCAGGGTTGCGCAGTACTACCTTTGCCCCACAACAGCTGTCGAGGTTGAAGCATGAGGCCTGCCCTCCACCTAAACGACTCTGGTATTCCGAGGCGTACGTTTATGGCTGAAAGAAAGCCCTCACTCTTTCACGATAGGGCTATCAGCACTGACCTGTATGCCAAGCGCCATGGACACTTTGATGAGTGTCGCCACTGTGAGCGGCCCCTCGCCGTTCAATTCTTTGTAGAGCCTTTTGACACTAATACCAGTCTCACTAGCCAATTGGTTCATGCTTCGAGCACGGAGAATAGTTACAAGCGCATCTGCGACAACGCTGGTGTCTCCGTCACATTCCTCCAGCGAAAACTCCAGATGCATGATCATTTTCTCATCGTTATCGAGAAGCTGCGCAGCATCCCATTTTTGGATTTGCGTGTTATCCACAAGTGCCTCCTGGAGCGGAAAAAAAGCTTGAGTACTTCCCGGCTGGAGGGAGGGCATGCCGCTCAGGTACGTCGAAGCAAGTACCACTCACCCCCAAGCCTTGCCAACCGCACTCGACAACAGTATGGTGCGCCCGTCGTCACATTGCTGGTGACCGGGCGTAGGAACCCGTACAACGAAAGGCGCATCAGCGCCCCAAGTCCATTGTGTGGCGTTTTTTCATGCGCTCGACAATGCTCTATGGCGGCCACGTGTGGGCAGGCTTACGCCTGGCCGGCGTCCTTTCGTGCCGGTATTCCTACCCCACACGTAGCCGCCACCCAATCCCGTAGGAAGGACGGTTGCGGCTCCAGTCAACGAAAGGAGCTACAAATGTCCGTTCTCGTATCGTACACATCTGCCATCCGCGCACTTGCCCACCGCCGCAAGGCCTTGATCGCTCTTCGCGCCGACTTAAATCTGTCCGATCGGCTCAAACGCTATAACCATCATATGAGCACCGCTCGAGCGTTGGATCTGCACGACAGTAAATCGACACTTGTCCGGAATCAGGAAATTTCGTCATGGGTGGTGTGAAGGCTTTCACTGAAAATTCAAGAGCCAGCAGCACTATTGCGCCAGACGACCTGGGCAAACGCGCCCCTTACCTGCCCACCCCATCTATCGACGTAGATAGTTTTTCTCAACTGAGAGAGGTTTGTGCCGAGTTGCGTGAGTATTACGAACTTGAGCGTTGTTCTGGGCGGGCATCCTGGCTTTCGGAAATATTGGAAGATGTTGAAGCGATAATTGTTCGACTCAAGCCATCGCAGACACAGTAGTACCCCTCTGCGTTTCTTTTGCGTATGCGCCCAGTTCCCGGGCTGGGCGCTGAACGATTGATACCGACGGTCTTGTAACGGAAAACCATCATGCCCCTTAAACCCTGCTCAAAAGCGGGAACGGCGAAGACTTGCCTGAAGAAACCCACTGAGCTGTTTTATTTCACCCATCCAAAGGCGCCTAAGGCGCTGCTGGGGCCTTTCTTGAGCGAGCCCGACGCGGAGTGCGGGCGCGTAGTTATGCGTAGCGCGGATACCCAGATAACAGCTTGTCTCATTGATACGTTAGACGACCTAGCCTACTGGCACGCCGTGAATAATGGCCAAGTCTGCCGGGCTTTTGCTAGCGCTGATCGACAAGGGTCTAAGCCCAATGACTGATGCCACGATCCTTTTCCGTGATGTGCTCCAGTCGGTTTATGGACCGCTCTACTGGGAGCCTGTGGCCGATGGCAACATTCACCGCTTTCACGTTCCTGGCGACAAATCGGGCACGCTCAACGGCTGGTACGTCCTGTATCTGGATGGCATCGCCTCCGGCGCGTTCGGAAGTTGGAAGCTTGGGGGCGCCAGCACCTGGAGCAGCCGCGAACCAGCTGACCACCGCGAGGCCGAACAGATACGTCAGCGAATCGAGCAGGCTCGGCGCCAGCGTGAAGCCGAGCAGCAACGGCGACAGCTCAAGGCGGCGGCAACTGCCCAGCGCTGGTGGAGTGGCGCACGCCGCGCCGACCCCTCGCACGCCTACTTAATCGCAAAAGGCATTCGCCCCCATGGCTTGCGCCAGCGCGGTGATGAGTTGCTGGTGCCGTTGTATGCCGGTGGCATTCTGGTGAACCTGCAACGGATTGCCCCAGGCGGCGTAAAGCGCTTCCTCTTTGGTGGCCGGATCAAGGGCGCCTATTCACTTCTGGGGCGTATTACACAGGGCAAGCCGCTGTGCATCTGTGAAGGCTGGGCGACGGGGGCAACGCTTCACGAAGGTGGCTACACCGTCGCCTGCGCCATGAATGCCGGGAATCTCACACCGGTTGCACTGGCGCTTCGATCCGAATACCCCGGCACGGAAATAGTAATTGCGGGCGACGATGACCGTCAGACCAAGGGCAACCCTGGTCGCACCGCCGCCAATGCCGCCGCCGTCTTGGTGGGCGGCCTGGTGACGTTTCCAGATTGGCCCACCGGCGCTCCCGACACTCTGACTGACTTCAACGACCTGCAACATTGGGAGGCCAGTCATGCCGGCGAATAGCGTAACGCGCGTAACTGTCGACCTAGGTGGAACGGCTGGGGCAACTGATGGTACCGCCTCCGCGATCAGCGCTGCCCAAGCGGCCAAGGTCTCGGCCAAGTTCCTGACATGCACCCTCCCTACCATTCTGCCTGAGCGCCCATGTTGGGGTGTGTATGAGCACTGGGTGACAAATGAGAAAGGCCGCAGGCTCAAACCCGGTGTGTACTGGCATGGCTTCAAGCGCAGCGCTGGCGACGATGAAGGCGACGACGACAAGGCCGACCGCCCGATCACTGATGAGTGGATCGCCACGCCGGTAACAGTCGCCGCCCGCACCACCAACAGCGACGACGGCAGCGAAGGTCGGTTTCTGCGCCTGCTCACCGACAGCGGCCCTAAGGACTGGATCATTCCCATGGAGGTGTTCGGCGGGAGCGGCGAGGACGCCAGGCGAACGCTGTTCGGTATGGGCGTCATCATCGCCTTGAAGAAGCGTGGCCAGTTCATGGAGTACCTGCTGGACCAGCGCCCTGCAGAAGTGTTTGCCACCACCTGCCGCCCCGGCTGGCATGAGTCGGGCGCCTTTGTACTGCCTGGGCGCACCATTGGCAGCGACAAGGTGCGCTACCAGGCCAGCGCCAAGGGACAGAACCTGTTCAGTGTGCGCGGTAGCCTGGAGGGCTGGAAGGTCGAGGTTGCGGCCAAGTGCGAAGGTAACCCGATACTGACCTTGGCCATTGGCTGCGCCCTCGCTGGCCCGCTGCTGAGCCTGGTGGGCGTGCTGGGTGGCGGTGTTCACCTGGTGGGCGACAGTTCCAGCGGCAAGACGCTGGCGCAACTGATCGGCTCATCCGTGTGGGGCGACCCGGGCATCTTCGCTGCGTCCTGGGACATGACCAAGGGCGGACTGGAGATTGAGGCATCCAGCCGCAACGACACCATGCTGCCCTTGGACGAGATCAAGCGGGCCGACCCCAAGCGCGTACAGGAAATGGCCTACTCGCTCGCCAACGGCCAGGGCAAGGGCACCATGACCCGTGACCGGGAGGCCCGCGGCAAGCTGAGTTGGCGCCTGCTGGCGCTTTCCAGTGGCGAGCGCTCCCTGTCCGAGCACGCGGCTATCAGCGGTAATGCCGCCCATGCTGGCGCTGAGCTGCGTATGGTCGACGTGAACGCCGGTACCCGCACGCACCGTGCCTTCGATGAATTACACGGTCTGGAGGGTGCCGACTTCCACCGCCAGCTCACGGTGGCCGTAGGAGCGAACCACGGACACATCGGGCCGGCCTTCGTGGAAAAGCTGCTGGCCAGCGATGACCGCCCTGGGCTGCTCGAGGACTTCGCCGGCATCCGCGCTCAGTTCGTGGAAGACAACGCCCAAGCCGGGCGGGTGGCCGATCGCTTCGCGGTGATCGCGCTGGCGGGCGAAATGGCCATTGCCTACGGCCTGCTGCCGTGGACGCCGGGCACGGCTCTGGCCGACTGCCAGTTGCTGTACGGCGAGTGGCTGAGCCGGGTGGGTGGCGGTAATGCCGAGGACCGCCAGATCCTGGCCGGCATCCTCGACTTCATCGACAAGCACGGCAGCAGCCGGTTTTCGGGCGTAGAAGACCAAGCGCCGGACACCAAGGTGTTCAACCGAGCCGGGTACTGGGAGGTGGTAGGCGCCAAGCGGCTGTACCTGTTCAATAAGTCTGCACTGATCGAGGCCGCCCACGGGCATGGGCTGGCGCGTGTCGTGAAGGCGCTGGAGGGCGCTTGTGCTCTCGCCAAGCACGATACCGACCGGGACAGCCGCAGGACCAAGAAGTACCGCCTACCTGCTGGTGGGTCTGCCCGCCTGTATGTGATCGATCCCGACGCAATGGATAGCGAAGGCAATGGCCTATGACCGTCATCACCACCCAGCGCCAATGCCCAAATTCACAGGAACCTAAAAACGTGGGGAACAGGGGGAACTGGGGAACAGCCAGCAAATACGCGGTCTGTGGTCGTTCCCCCATATTAAAAGTTGGGGAACAGGGGGAACGCAACCATGTTTCTGAATATAAGAACCAGTGGTGCGGCTTCTGTTTGGTTATCACCGTTCCCCAGTTTTTCGGGTGGGAAACACGTACCCCCTCTGGAGGCTCCAGAAACACTGGGTGTTCCCCGCGCTCCCCCGTTCCCCCGATTTGTTTTCACAGACACATTTGGGCGTTATGGGAGTTCGGGTGAGGCGACGCCATGAGTCTTCTTTCCGACCTGCTGAATCGCATGCCGCCGAACGCTGCGGGCGCTGGCAAACCACCCATGGCGAAACGCGCCTTGGATCATCCGCGCCTGGTGCTGGTCGAGCCTGTGCAATTGCCGGCCAGCCCATACACCAACGCTGCCAATGCCACCCCTGAATGGCGCCAGGCCCGCGACCAGTACATCAGCCATGTAATGACCTGCCGGGGGTGCTATGCGCCTGGTGGCCGCTATTGCCTGATCGGCGCCGACCTGCGCGCCACCTATGACAAAATCCCCATGAAAGACTCGCGATGAGTTAAAGGCTCACGGTACCCCTGACACCCGCTCGTTGGGAGCATTGCCCAGGTCCGCTGCTGAAGGATGACCCTGGGGGATCGGGCTGGCGCGTGGGAGCGTCCGCTGGTTGCGCGGCCAGCATTCCCAATCTGGTCATCCGCAAGCGTACTTGCAGTGCCGTAGGTGCGCGACACCAGCCTTGGAGTGCCCTAAACTTGTCCGGAGCCGATGCCCTGAATAGTGATCAGGGGAACTTCGGCTCCCTAAGGCGATGTTTGGCCTAATCGGATGCCCTGAATAGTGATCAGGGAAACGTTCGGTTGAGCCTTCATCGCCTTTCTTTTGGCTTGTCGGCGCTGTCTCCAGTTGCTGGCGCCGGTACCCCACCAATCCCCTACAGGCGCTCCTACCCACTCGCCTGCTGCCCAACACTTCGTCGCTGCCCTCTCGCATTGAGCACTTGTAGGCCTATACACCGTTGGCGCGAGCCACCTCGTGCCTCGAGCACACAGCCCAGGCCAACATGCCGGCAGCGCGCATGTCACGGAAATCGGGCGGCTCGCGGTGGCCACTACCTGTTTGTTAAGGTTGGTCCGCGTTTTGGCTCGTGCATTGAGGGCAGAAAATAGCGCTACTCTCACGGCTCGTCCCGTAGCTGCGGGGGGCGGCCTGGCCGGGAGTATCAACCAGGTTGCTAATTTTGGTTAAGGGTCGGCCAAGGTTAGCTAAGTAGTGCTCTACCACCACCGGGCTGCGCATTCGTGACATCGCAATTTGGCGAGCACTACAAGCCGCCGACGATTTTTCCGTTTGCCCTAAGGCGGTCCCATGTTTTCGAAAGTGTGCTGCTAGTGAACAAATCGGTTCTGCCAGACAGCTTGGCAAACACAACTTTCTTGACGCCTGGGCGGCCAGGCTGCCGGCTAGGGAGCGCCCCAGGGTCGTGGCCAAGCTCCCGTATTGCTTCAAGGACCATGGCCTCTTGAGTGGCGGTCCTGGGCCGAGGCTTCACGGATCTGGGCTGCTCAAAATCTTTGGCGCGCTCGAGGTACTTGATACTCTGCATAGGAATCAGCAGCTCGGTAATGGAGAGGGTTTCTTTCCAATTATCCAGGTGGCCTGGCGCAAGCTGGATAATGTCCTCTGGAGCTAATCCCTGGCCGGTGAGTAACTTGAGGTAGACCTCGGGTTTTGATCCTAGAGCGAAGGTTGGATGAGGAATTTCCTCTTGGATCATCAGTCTCGAAATGGTTTCTGTAAGCGCCCGGACTGGGCCGTAGTAATCCATTGACGGCCTATCGAGGTTAGGGTGTTGAACGATCGTCCCATCGAACATGTACCAGGTCGGAAACCTCATCATCATGCCGTGCTCGAGTATTTGTCGGCGAGTTACGCCCCATCGCTCGGCTAATTCATCGACGCTCAGGAAAAGTGGCTCAATCATTCGTTTTTGCTTCGGTCGAGCCAGATGCCAATGTATCCAGGTGATCGGCGTACCACTGCATCATCGCGCGGCGCTGGTCGATGTACTGGGCCTTGTTGTACACGGCAGCGACGCCATCCTCAGCGTGAGACAGTTGGGCCTCAACGTGATCCTTGAGGAACCCCTGTTCTCTCAGGATCGTGGATGCAATGTGTCGGAAGCCATGGCCGGTCTGTCGACCGCCGTACCCAAGGCGAGAGAGGGCCATGTTGAAAGTCATGTTGCTAAGGGCTTTGGTGCGGTCATTGCGGCCCGGGAACAACAATGGATACGCGCCGGTGAAGCGATAAAGCTCGCGTAGGGCTTCTATCGCCTGGCGGGGCAGGGGCACCACATGGTCGCGCCGCTTCTTCATTCGCGCAGCGGGAATGCTCCAGTTCCCGATATTCAGGTCAAACTCTGCCCAGGACGCTTCCCGTAGTTCGCTTGGGCGAACGGCCAGCATCGTGAGCAGTCGCAGGCCCTGCGCAACGATCTTTGAGCCGCTGTAGGCACGTATGGCACGCAGCAAGGCCGGTAGCTCATCCGTCTGCACATGGGCATAATTTTCCGCCTGGCGCGTCTGGAGAAACTTGTGAAGGCCCTCCACCGGGTTGTATTCGGCTCGCCCGGTGACGCGAGCAAGGTCGTATGCCTCTTTGCAAAAGCGCCGGATATTGCCGGCTTGGTCGATGATGCCTTTCTTCTCCAGGCCTCGGAAAAACTCCATCCACTCCATGGGCGAGATATTCGTGTATGGCCGAGTGCCGAAGACCGGGAAGACATGGAGCTCCAGCGCGCCGATGATCCGCTTCGCAGTACCTGGCTGCCACCCTGTGCGGCGAGACTGGAACCATTCCCTGCCGAGCAGTTCGAACGTGTTGGTCGCTGCCTGCCGCTGAGCGGCCTGGCGCTCGCGCTTAGCCACCACTGGGCTGGTGCCGGCGGAGATATCCTTGCGAAGGGTGGCGGCCTTGTCTCTGGCCTTAGCGCCAGTGGTTTCGGGGAAGGCTCCGATTCCGACCCATGACCATTTGCCATCAGGTTTTTTGTAGCGCAATTCCCACGATTTCAGCCCGTTTGGCTTAACGCGGAAGTAAAGGCCGCTGCCATCATGCTCGCGATATACAGATGCCTCGGGCTCAAGGCTTGAGAGGGTAGTGTCGGCGAGAGGCCGTCGCTTGATCTGACTACGCTTCACTGGTGTATGCCTCAGGTTCGATTAACTGGAGCGAATACACGCCAGCATACACGGCGACACGACATGGGGCGATACAGTATGGTACAGCGTGAAACGACAAAGCCCGCACGGGGCGGGCTTTGTAGGGCGTTTCTGGCGCAGATTGAAACTGGCTGAAACAAGGAGCTGGTCGGAGAGACAGGATTCGAACCTGCGGCCTTCTCGTCCCGAACGAGACGCGCTACCTGGCTGCGCTACACTCCGATGAACGAAATCCTACTGCATCCCTTTTTTGCACGCAAGCCCTTGTTGTTAAAAGGGCGTTTGCCAAAAAGGGAAGCCAGATCACAGCTCTTTGACGGTACGGATCTGGTCTTTGTTCAGGCGCGTACGCTTGCCATCAAGTTGCTCGAATTCGTAGAAGCCCGAGTCCTCGTCGAACGAAGGGGTGTCCACTGCCTGGATCTCGCGACCATCGTTCAGGGTAATGACGGTTGGCGATGCGCAGCCAGCGAGGGCGCCCAGGCCCAGGGCAAGCAGAAAGGCGGGAAGGGTCCGTTGAATCATCGTGTTTCTCCAGTGCGATGGTGCTAGATGACAGTTATGACGCAGGGCGTCCGCGCAAGTTCCTTTACAGTGCAGCATAGCGGCAAAACCTGAGTATTGACCAAGGGCAAGGGCAAGGGCACAGGGGCGCGCCGCTGTGTCGGGGGTGTGCTGTGTTATAAATGCGCCATCCCATCTTCTTGTGACGGACACCCATGAAAGCCAAGGCAGATACCCCCTTCGTGCCGCTGAACATCGCCGTGCTGACGGTCAGCGACACGCGTACCTTCGACACCGACACCTCCGGCCAACTGTTCGTCGACCGCCTGACTGCGGCTGGTCATCAACTGGCGGCGCGGGTGTTGCTCAAGGATGACCTGTACAAGATTCGCGCCCAGGTCGCGACCTGGATCGCCGAGGAAGGCGTGCAGGTGGTATTGGTTACTGGCGGCACCGGTTTCACCGGCCGCGACAGCACGCCCGAGGCCGTGGCCTGCCTGCTGGACAAGCAGGTGGACGGTTTCGGTGAGCTGTTCCGGCAGATCTCCGTGGCCGATATCGGCACCTCTACCGTACAGTCGCGCGCGCTGGCAGGCCTGGCCAATGGCACGCTGGTGTGCTGCCTGCCGGGCTCGACCAATGCAGTGCGCACCGGCTGGGACGGCATCCTCGCCGAGCAGCTCGATGCCCGCCATCGCCCGTGCAATTTCGTGCCACACCTGAAGCAGGCAGCGGCCTGTGAAAGCCGTGGCTGAGGTCAATCAGGCCCGGCCGCTGATGCCGGTGGAAGACGCCTTGGCGCGGTTGCTTGCGCTGGCAGAGGCCGCGCCGATCCGGGAAACCGAAAACGTGCCGTTGGCCGAAGCCGAGGGGCGAGTGCTGGCCAGCGACCTGGTGGCGTCTCTCGACCTGCCGCCTTGGCCGAACAGCGCCATGGATGGCTACGCCCTGCGCCTGGCGGACTGGCAGGGCGAGCCCTTGCCGGTCAGTCAGCGTATCTTTGCCGGCCATGCCCCGCAGCCCCTGCAGCCAGGTACGTGTGCGCGCATCTTCACCGGCGCACCGGTGCCGGCCGGCGCTGACTGTGTCGAGATGCAGGAAAACGCCGACGTGACTGACGACGGTCGGGTACGCTTCCTCGAACCATTGAAAACCGACCAGAACATCCGCCCACAAGGCCAGGAAACGCGTCAGGGCGAGCAGGTGATGAGCGCCGGTACGCGCCTGGGGCCGATCGAGCTGGGCTTGGCTGCAACCCTCGGCCAGGCCCGCCTGGACGTGGTGCGCAAGGTGCGCGTGGCCGTGCTGTCTACCGGTGACGAGCTGATCGAGCCTGGCCAGCCCTTGGGACCAGGGCAGATCTACAACAGCAACCGTCGCCTGTTGGTCAGCTGGTTGCAGCGTTTGGGGTGCGAGGTTCGGGATGCGGGTATTCTGCCTGATGACCTGGCGCGTACCCGTGAATGCCTGGGGGCACTGGGCGATGTTGACCTGATCCTGTCCACCGGCGGTGTCTCTGTTGGCGAGGCCGATTACCTGGGGGCCGCTTTGCGTGAGGCCGGCGAACTGGCCTTGTGGAAGCTGGCTATCAAGCCGGGCAAGCCACTGACCTTCGGCCATTTTCGCGGTGTGCCGGTGATCGGCCTGCCGGGTAACCCGGCTTCCACGCTGGTCACCTTTGGCCTGCTGACGCGGCCGTACCTGTTGCGGCGCCAGGGTGTGGCCGATGTCACGCCGCTGCGTTTCGACATGCCGGCAGGCTTCGACTGGCCCAAGCCAGGCATGCGGCGCGAGTACCTGCGCGCCCGCATCGAGCATGGCCAGGTGCACATCTACAAGAACCAGAGCTCTGGGGTGCTGCGCAGTGCGGCCTGGGCCGAAGGCTTGGTGGAGGTGCGCGAAGGCAGCACGCCCAAGCTGGGTGACAGCGTGCCGTTTATCCCGTTCAGCGAGCTACTTGGCTGAACGACCGAGCCAGCCTCCCACCAATTGCGTAGCGTCGGTGGGCTGTGCCTGGTGCAGGCGCATGTGCACGTTTTCCAGTTGCTGCGCCGCGACACTCCAGTCGTGACGCTGGCGGGCGAATTGCCGGCCGGCTTCGCTCAACTGCGCCATGCGCCACGGCTGGTTGAGCAACTGGGTGATCAGCAGCGCCAGTTGGTCGCCATCGTCGCTGCCCAGGTAATGCTCAGCGTTGTTCACGGCCAGCCCTGAAACACCCTTGCTGGTGGTGATCACCGGCAGCCCGGCAGCCATCGCTTCGAGCACCTTGGCCTTGGAGCCCCCGGCATAAAGCAGGGGGGCGAAGAACAGTGCCGAGCGGCGCTGCAGCTCGCGCAGGTCGGGGCGATAACCGACCCATTCGATGCGTGGGTCGTTCCAGTGCAGCCTCCAGCTGGCGGGCAGCGCATGGCCGGCAATGGCCAGGCGCACTGCTGGGTTGCTCATCCACACCTGCGGCATGATCTCTTCCAGCGCCCATTCGATGGCCTCCAGGTTGGAGCCATATTCGAAGTTGCCGACAAACAGCAGGCGCTGGCTGTGCAGCGAGGGTTGCACCTGCTGATAGAAGTCGCAGTCCACGCCACTGACCACCACGTTCACCGGGCGGCCGCTGATCTGGGCGATCAGCTCGGCGTCATGGCTGCTGACGGCCACCACTTCAGTGGGTTGGCGCAGTACCCGTTGCTCCCAGCGCCGATAGCGCCAGCGATCAAATGCGTTGAGTGGGCGCAGCCACAGCGGCAGGCGGTCATGGCGAGCGCCGCCCATGACCGATTCCAAGGTGTGTTCGCTGAGCATGTAGGGCAGGCCGCGGGCCTGCAGGGCCTTCTCGAACGGTTGGAAGCTGTAGCTGTGCTCGATCTGGATGACGTCCCAGGGCTCGTCCAGCAATTGCTCGAAGCGGTGCCTGAGGCAGGGCGCCAGGCCATTGATGATCGCCCGCATGGGGTAGTCGATGATCGGTGATGCCAGCAGGTTGAGCGGGCTGTGCAGGGCACGCCTGGGCATTACGATCAAGCGTTCGAGCAAGGGCTCGAGGGCTTCGCGGGCAGCGTCGCTCAAGGGGATCTTGGACTGCACCAGCAGGGTGATCCGGTGGCCACGCTGGGCGAGTGCGCGCATCAGGTGGTATTGCCGGGTCTTGCTGCCGCTGGTGGTCGGCCAAGGCAGGTAGGGCAGTGTCCAGAGAATGCGCATGTCCCGGAATCCTCGCAACAGATCGCGGATGAAAAGACGCGCCCATCGGCAGTCAGCTGATCACTGCTGCCGGGGCGCGTCCATGGCTATCGGAAATAGGGGCCCAAGGTTGACCGAGTCAATATGCTGACTCGCGGGGTGATTTTGAGCGCTTGGGTCAAATACTTGTCAACTGTGCGTTTTCTGAGCATAGCCGGGCATTGGCGGGTGTGTGGAAAATGGCTGAAATCCATTGTTTATTGTGTTCGGTATGCAACGATCAGTGTGCGTCAGTGGTCGAGATCAGGGTTGGTCATTTTTCTCGGAGAAGCGCGATGCAAGGGCGCAAGGCAATGATGATCCTGCACGGCAAGCAGGCGATGAACGAAGCGCTGCGCAGTGCCGTTCTGGCGATGCGCGAGACCGGCTGGGTGCTGGATGTGCGGGTAACCTGGGAGGCCGGGGATGCCCAGCGTCTGGTGGCCGAGGCACTGGCAGCCGGCTACAGCCATATCGTCGCCGGGGGCGGTGACGGCACCTTGCGCGATGTGGCAGAGGCCATGGGCCTGGCGGCGACCGACGCCAGCCTGGCGCTGATGCCGCTGGGCACCGCCAATGATTTTGCCAAGGCTGCGGGGGTGCCCTTGGAGCCGGCAGAGGCGCTGGCGCTGCTGAACAACCCGGCGCAACCAATCGACCTGGGGCAGGTCGGTGATCAGTTGTTTCTCAATATGGCCACCGGTGGCTTCGGCAGCCAGGTCACGGCCAACACCTCCGAGGACCTGAAAAAGGTCCTGGGCGCTGCTGCCTATCTGTTCACGGGGTTGTCGCGTTTCAGCGAGTTGCAGGCGGCGTCGGTAGAGCTGCAGGGCCCGGATTTTCACTGGCAAGGTGACGTGCTGGCACTGGGTATCGGCAATGGCCGGCAGGCCGGCGGTGGCCAGGTACTGTGCCCGGATGCGCTGGCTGACGATGGCCTGCTCGACATCGCCATCTTGCCGGCGCCGCAGGAGGTGGTGGGGGCATTGCGCGACCTGGTGGCCGGCGATGGGTTGTTTGTGCGGGCCAGGTTGCCGTGGGTTGAAATCAAGAGCTCGCAGGGCCTGGACATCAACCTCGATGGCGAGCCGTTGCAGGCCGACAGCCTGCGCTTCGAGGCAAGGCCAGCGGCGCTGCGCCTGCACTTGCCGGCCGGGTCGCCGTTGCTCAGTCGTCCAGGCTGATGATTTTTTCGCGCACCGCGTATAGCACCAGGCCTGCCACATCGTGAATCTGCAGGCGTTTCATGATCTGCGAGCGGTGGGTTTCCACGGTTTTTATCGAAAGCCCCAGGCCGCTGGCGATCTCCCGGGTCGATTTGCCCCGCACGATCAGGCGCAGGATTTCCAGTTGGCGGGCAGTCAGGGTGTGGCGCTCGCCGCTCGGTTGCTTGCGATGCTGAGTGTGCAGCAATGCCTGGTTGATGACCGTGTGCGCGATTGCCGGGCTGAGGTAGCGCTCGCCGTTGCGCAGGGCGCACAGGGCCTGCTCCAGTTCGGTGGCGCTGGTGTCCTTGAGCAGGTAGCCATGGGCGCCGCTTTCCAGGGCGCGCATGATCAGGTCCGGGTCGGTGTGCATCGACAGGATCAGCACCTTGCAGGTGCTGCCGCTGGCGCTGAGTTGGGTCAGGGCATCCAGGCCGCTGGTCGAGCGCATGGAGATGTCCAGCAAAACGATATCGGGTGCCAGCGTGCGCACCTGCTCAAGTAACAGATTGCCGTCGTCGGCCTCACCGACCACGCAGTAGCCAGGGATGTCGGAGACCAGCGCGCGCACCCCGGCGCGTATCAGTGAGTGGTCGTCGACCAGCAGCAATTTACAGGTCATGGGCGGTCAAGGTCCTGGCGCGTTCCCGGGTGCGCGGCGGCCACGGGAACAGGGCTTCGATCTGCGTGCCAAGGCCCGGCTGGCTGGTGATCTGCAGGCGGCCTTGCAAGGCTGTCACGCGTTCCTGCATGCCAGCCAGGCCACGCTGGCCCGACGCGGCCGGGTGCCTGGCGGGGAGAAAACCGCGACCATCGTCCTCGATCTTCAAGGCAAGCCCGGCGGGGCTGCGTTGCAGGCGGATCGACAGGTTGCGCGCCTGGGCATGGCGCAGCATGTTGGTCACGGCCTCCTGGGTGATGCGAAACACTGCCATCGCGACGGCTTCGTCAATGCCCCTGAGGCGCTGGTTGCATGCCAGGCTCCAGTGCACGTCGGTGTTTTCCAGCGTGCGCAGCAGGTGCGCGCGAAGGCTGGCTTCGAGCCCAAGGCTGGCCAGTTGCCGCGGGTTGAGCAAGGCGGAAACATCGCGCACGTTGCCAAGGGCGTCGTCGAGCGTGGTGCGCAGGGTATCGCAGTGGCTGTGCAGTTCATCGGGCACCCGCCGTTGCAGCCATTGCAACTGAAGCTTGGCGGCGGTGAGCAGTTGGCCGATGTCGTCATGCAGTTCGCGGCTCAGCTGCTGGCGCTCGCCTTCTTGAACCTTGAGCATGCGCTTGGCCAGTTCTGCCGGGTGCAGGCGGATCGACCCTGCCCCCAGGCTTACCTGCAGGCCCACGCCGAGCATCGCCGCAGCGTGCAGCAGCAACAGGCTGGCTGGCATCGGTTTGCCGGCCATGTACAGCAGCAGGTTGGCGACCACCGAGGCCACGCACAATACTATCGTCGTCCAGCGCAGCAGCGCAGTACGGGAGCAGCAGCGCAGGGGAGTCTTCAAGCGTGGGAACATAAATAGAGAAGCCACTGAAGTGTTGCTGATGGAGGCCTTGCACACGTCTTGCTAGAGGCTCTGGCGCATTACTTTCGAAGTTTTGCCGGGTCACGTCCTCAATCAGCCTTGTTACAGACTGCAGGCATTCGCTGGCGAGCATGGTAACACTTCGCGTGGCGTTGGTCGCTGCTGGGCAACGCTTTGAAACCTCATGGTTTACGGGGTATTCCGGGACGTCCGTCCGATTAGCGCAAGTAGCAAAATGCCATCCGTTATTCGGCTGGCAATCACTTTCAGAGCAACTAGCGGGTTAATGCCAGCGGTATTGCGGCCGACACTTGGGGGAACTTCCAAGTTAGACCATCGTGGGCTTGAACAAGGCCCTTAGTTGCTCTTCGGGTGAGTTAATGCGCAGCGCGAGGGCGCGTGTCGGGGGTAGCGTCTGCGTGGGGGTGAAGGCAGTGGCTGCCCTGTTCTTCGCACGAGGCACACGTTTGCGGTCGCGGTTGTTCCAAAACACTGGCCAATTCAGTAAGCAGCGTGACCTGTTCACCGCTATCAAGGTTCAGCTGCCCGGTGCTGGGGTCTGTCAGCTCCAGTTGCCAGGCCAGCAGAGTCAGGCAGGCATCCGTCGCCGGCAAGGCCCCACGCACCAGGCGTTGCTGCTCGCAGGCGGGTGCCAGCAGTTGCTGCAATACGGTGGTGTAGTGGGCAACCTCAACCAATTGCAGGCGGCTGGCACGGCGGGCCAGGGTGTCGAGGGCGGTGTTCAGGCACTTGCAGGCATCTGCATCGTTGTCGATCAGCTCCAGGTGCTGCAGGCACTCCTGGGACTGAGTCAGCAAGACATGCGCATCCAGCAGAAACTCCTGCAGGGCAGCTTCAAACGATAAGGCACTGTCCATCAGGACGCTCCAGCGCTTGGAGCTGCAGCAAGGGGCGGACACGGCGATACGATAGCAAGCAAAAGCCTGACTCCATTCATGCAATGAGAATGGTGTCACATTAATGGCTAATGGATATCGCGAACATCAGGTTGCACCCGATTGCCACTAAGGGTTTCCCTGATGTGCGGCTAGGGTGCAACAAGGTGCAAAGCGGCAGACAGCCACCGTGAAGTGCCCGCAGTAAAGCATGATGGTAAAGTGATATCAATTGCCTCGGCGGCATTTTCCAGCAAGGGTCAAGGTGTGCGTGAATCCGCCGATACAGGGTGAAGAACTCAACTTTTCGACTCAAGCCTGGGGGCTTCCAATGGCTGGCATTCTCGACACGGTAGACCAACGCACGCAATTGGTGGGTGAGAACCGCCTGGAAATTCTGATGTTTCGCCTGGCAGGTCGGCAGCTGTTCGCGATCAACGTGTTCAAGGTGCAGGAGGTGCTGCAACTGCCCAAGCTGACGCTGATGCCGCAGCGCCATGCCTTCGTCTGCGGGGTGGTCAACCTGCGTGGGCAGACCTTGCCGGTGATCGACCTGTCCCAGGCGATTGGCATGCGCCCACTGCAGCCTGGGCCGGACAGCACCATCATCGTGACGGAATACAACCGCTCGGTGCAGGCCTTCCTGGTGGGTGGCGTGGACCGCATCGTCAACATGAACTGGGAAGCGATCATGCCGCCGCCTACCAGTGCCGGGCGCCAGCATTACCTCACCGCCATCACCAAAGTCGACGAGCAACTGGTCGAAGTGATCGATGTGGAGAAGGTGCTGGCTGAGATCGTGCCCTACAACGCCAAGGTCTCCGGCGAACGCCTCGCCGACCCGGTGCTGGCCCGCGCCAGAGGGCGTGAAGTGCTGCTGGTGGACGACTCCAGCGTAGCCCTGGCGCAGTTGCGCGACACCCTGTCGCAACTGGGCATGAAGTTGCACGTGGCCAGCGATGGTCTGAAAGCCTTGCGCCTGCTCAAGAGCTGGGCCGATGCCGGTGAGGATGTTTGCGAGAAGCTGCTGATGGTGTTCACCGATGCCGAAATGCCGGAGATGGACGGCTACCGGTTGACCACCGAGATCCGCAGCGATGCCCGCCTGCGTCAGCTCTACGTGGTGCTGCACACCTCGTTGTCGGGCAGTTTCAACGAGTCCATGGTCAAGAAGGTTGGCTGTGACAACTTCTTGTCCAAGTTCCAGCCGGATCGTCTGGTCGAGGTGGTCAAGCAGCGGCTGCTGCTGGATTCCGCTACTGCGTGATACCGGGCCCTGCGGGGTATAAGCTTGGCGTTTTGAATGACGCGAGGCGGCAGGGATGTTTCTGAGTGAGTTGTATCGGTACCCGGTGAAGTCGGGGCGGGCGCAAAGCCTGCAGGCGTCACCGGTTGGCCAATTGGGGTTGTTGGGTGACCGTCGCTGGATGGTGGTGGAGGCAGACAATGGCCGCTTTCTCACCCAACGTGCCTGGCCACAGCTCGGCCAGCTCAGGGCGAGCTACGATGCTGCCGGGCAGTTGTTGCTGGAGGCCCCAGGGCAGGCGCCACTTCGCGTGCCCGTACCGCTTGCAGACGACGACCTGCGGGGGGTGACCCTCTGGCGTGACACCCTGCGGGTACCGGATGCCGGCGATGCGGCAGCGCTGTGGCTGTCGGCGCTGCTTGGCAAGGACGTGCGGCTCGTCTATTGCCCGGAACAGCGGGCGCGTTATCTGCCCAATGGTTATGGCCTCAACAGTGACCGTGCGGCGTTTCCGGATGGTTTTCCGCTGCTGTTGATCGGCCAGGGTTCGTTGGACGAATTGAACCGGCGCATTGGCCGGCCGATGGAGATGCTGCGGTTCAGGCCGAATCTGGTGGTGCAGGGTGCAGAGCCGTTTGCCGAGGATGGCTGGAAGCGGATTCGCATCGGCGCGCTGGAGTTTCGAGTGCTCAAGCCCAGTGTGCGTTGCATTTTCACCACGATCGACCCGTTGACCGGCGAGCGCAGCGCAGACCGCGAGCCGATGACTACGCTCAAGACGTTCCGCGAGAAGGAGGGGGATGTGTTGTTCGGCCAGAACCTAGCCGTGGATGGCAGTGGCGTACTTGAAGTAGGTATGGAAGTCGAGGTCTTGTAGGCGCGGCCTTCCGTTGCGAAAGGGCCGCGCAGCGGCCCCTACACGACCCCGACGCAGCTACATATCGTCGAAGTACCGCTCGTGCCAATCCACCAGCGGCTGCGGCGAGTTGAGCTTCTGCCCGTAGATCACCGAATACGACAGCACGTTCTGCACATACTGACGTGTCTCATCGAAGGGTATCGATTCGACCCAGACATCGAAGCTCAAATGCTTGGCGCCCTTGAGCCACTGGCGTACTCGTCCGGGGCCTGCGTTATAGGCCGCAGAAGCCAGTACCCGGTTGCCATTGAACTGGCTGTGTACCTGGCTCAGGTACGCGGCCCCCAACTGGATGTTCTTGTCCGGGTTGAACACCTGCGCAGGCGAGGCCAGCGGGATGCTGAACTTGCGCGCGGTTTCCTTGGCGGTGGCCGGCATCAGTTGCATGAGGCCGCTGGCGCCCACGCTGGAGCGTGCATCTTCCATGAAGGCGCTTTCCTGGCGGGTGATGGCAAACACCCAGCTCGAATGCAGCCCACGGACCTTGGCCTCGCGCACCAGGGTGTCGCGGTGGGCCATCGGGAAGCGGATATCCAGGTCATCCCAGTACTTCGCCTGGCTGATGGTGCGGATGGCCGGGAAGTACCAGCGCAGGTCGTAGGCCAGGCGTGCCTGGGCGACCATCTCGTCGCGGTTGAAGTGGCGGCTGACGTGGTACCACTCGCGGCGCCCATCGACGATCTGCCCGCGGGCATGGAATTCCAGCGCGCGCTGGATGCCCGGGGTGTTGCGCACCTTGCTGACCAGTTGCGGGCTCAGTACCAGTGGCTTGTTGTTCAACTGGTAGGGGGTCTGCGCCCGGTCGGCTGCAAGGAACCCATAGAAATCACGCTCGCGCGCCACGGTCTTGTACAGCAGGGTGACCTGCGGGTTGTTCGGCTGGGCCAGCTCAAGGCTGCGGGCTTGCCAGTACTTCCAGCGGCTACTGCTGGCCAGGTCCTGGGGCAGGCGTTTGGTCAGCTCGTAGGCATCCTCCCAGCGGCCCAGGCGCAGCAGCAGGCGCAGGCGCCATTCGCTGACGGTGTTGTCACGCAGCTCGGGGTCGTAGCGGGTCATCAGGTCGAGCGCGCGAGGGTCGTAACGGCGCGCCAGGGTCAGGCCGATTTCGCGGGCGATGGCGACTTTTTCATCGCGCGAGAAGTGCATGCGCTGGGCGTAGTCGTCGAGCAGCCCCATGGCCCGCTCCGGGTCCTGCCGGGCCAGGCGTCGCAGGCCGAGGCTTACCACGTCGGACATGGCTTCGTTGACCGGGCTGAAGCGCGATGGCTGGTTGAGCAGCTCGGGCTTTTGCGCCACGTCGATCAGCAGACGCCCTTGTGGGCCGAGGGTGGTCAAGGTCTTGACCAGGTTGTTGGCCAGGCCGTAGTTGCGTGCCTGTGCCGCCAGTTTGGCGCGGTTCCAGCGCTTGGCCTCGGTCAGTTGGCCTTCGGCGGCCCACATGCCGAACAGGGTGTCACAGGCCGCCGGTTGCGACTTGCCGACGTTCCACAGCTTGTCGGCCGTGGCATACCCTTCGGCGCGCAGGCCGTGGCTCAACTGGTACTGGCCGTTGAGGCAGTCCAGTTCGGTGAAATTGAGTTTGGGGTCGTAGTACTTGACGAAAGTATTCCATTCGCCGCGCTCGGCCAGCCAGCGCAACCAGCGCAGTTTCATCCAGTTGGACTGGGGCAGGTCGCCATGCTTGGCCAGGAACCCTTCGATCTCCTCGTTGCTGGCGCTTTTCAGGCGCGCGGTCAGCTCGTCGTACGTGAGGTAAGGCGTCAGCGGGTAGTCGCGCAACTGTTGGGCATAGCGCAGGTAAGGGCCTTTGTCGCCCTTGGCCAGGGCGCGCTTGGCCTCGTCGTAGTACTGGCGTTGTTGAGTGAGGTCGAGGGCCTGCGCCGCGCTGGCGGTGGCGGCGGTAAGCAGCAGGCAGGATGCAATCTGTAACAGGCGGCTGCGCATGATACGTCCGGGCAGTTGAACCATGGGGAAGTGACGGCGAAGCCAGCACTGTTGGAAGCTATGGCCTTAGCTTAGCCGTTTGCCGGCGGCAGATGAAAGCACAGTGCTTGTATCAAGACATTAAGTTCGACCAGATGTCGTAAAGCCCTCGCAGGGTGGTCAACTTAATGCCCTCGGGCCCCAAGTCAGGTAGAATGCGCGCCCGATTTCTGGAGACCAATATGACCCTGCTCAAATTCAGCGATGTGTCCCTCGCATTCGGCGCCATGCCGCTGCTGGACAAAGTGTCCTGGCAGATCGCTCGTGGTGAGCGGGTGTGCATCATCGGCCGCAACGGCACCGGCAAGTCGAGCATGATGCGCCTGGTCAAGGGCGAACAGAAGGGCGACGACGGTGAGATCTGGCGCGCCCCGGGCCTGAAAATCGGCGAGCTGCCGCAAGAGTTGCCGCTGGCCGACGAGCGCAGCGTGTTCGATGTGGTGGCCGAGGGCCTTGACGGCGTGGGTGCGCTGCTGGCCGAGTTCCACCACCTGAGCCAGAACATCCAGGGCGACGAAGACCTGGAAAAACTCATGCACGTTCAGCACGAACTCGAAGCCCGTGACGGCTGGCGCCTGCAGCAAGTGGTGGATAGCACCCTGAGCCGCCTGCAACTGCCCGCCGACAAGACCCTGGCCGAGCTGTCCGGTGGCTGGCGCCGCCGTGTGCTGCTGGCCCAGGCGCTGGTGTCCGAGCCTGACCTGCTGCTGCTCGATGAACCGACCAACCACCTGGACATCGGTGCGATCGCCTGGCTTGAAGAGGCGCTGCGCGGGTTCAATGGTGCGGTGCTGTTCATTACCCACGACCGCTCCTTCCTGCAAAACCTCGCGACCCGCATCCTCGAACTGGACCGCGGTGGCCTGATCGACTGGAACGGCGACTACGCCAGCTTCCTGGTGCACAAGGAAGCCGCGCTGGCCGCGGAAGAAACCGCCAACGCGCTGTTCGACAAGCGCCTGGCCCAGGAAGAAGTGTGGATCCGCCAGGGCATCAAGGCCCGCCGTACCCGCAACGAAGGGCGTGTGCGTGCCCTCAAGGCCTTGCGCGTCGAACGCGGCGAGCGCCGTGAGCGTCAGGGCAAGGCGAACATCCAGATCGAAGCGGCCGACAAGTCCGGCAAGCAGGTCATGGTGCTGGAGAACGTCAGCTTCGCCCATGCCGAAGGCCCGATGCTGGTCAAGGACTTCTCCATGGTCCTGCAGCGCCAGGATCGCATTGGCCTGCTGGGTGCCAACGGTACCGGCAAGACCACCTTGCTCAAGCTGATGCTCGGCGACCTGGAGCCTACCTCGGGCAAGGTCGAGCGTGGCACCAAGCTGGAAGTGGCGTATTTCGACCAGATGCGTCATCAGCTCGATCTGGAAAAAACCGTGATCGACAACCTGGCCGAAGGCCGTGACTTCATCGAGATCGATGGCCAGAACCGCCACGTGCTGAGCTACCTGGGCGACTTCCTGTTCAGCCCCCAGCGTGCCCGGACCCCGGTCAAGGCGCTGTCGGGTGGCGAGCGTGCACGTTTGCTGCTGGCCAAGCTGTTCAGCAAGCCGGCCAACCTGCTGGTGCTCGACGAACCGACCAACGACCTGGACGTGGAAACCCTCGAACTGCTGGAAGAGGTGCTGGCCAACTACAAGGGCACGGTGCTGATGGTCAGCCACGACCGGGCCTTCCTCGACAACGTCGTCACCAGCACCCTGGTGTTCGAAGGTGGGGGCAAGGTACGCGAGTATGTCGGCGGCTATGAGGACTGGATCCGTCAGGGCGGTTCGCCCAAGCTGCTGGGGGTAACCGAGAGCAAAGGCGGCAAGTCCGAACTCAACAGCGCAGTGGTTGAGAAGCAGGAAGTGCAAGCGGCACCGGCGCCGGTGGCGGCTGCTGCCGATGCCTCGAAGAAGAAGCTCAGCTACAAGCTGCAGCGTGAGCTGGAGATGCTGCCTGGGCAAATCGACGAGGTCGAACAGCGCATGGCGGCGGCCCAGGAAGAGGTCAATGCACCAGGTTTCTATCAGCGGTCGATCGAAGAGACCACCGCGGTGCTGGCCAAGATCGAGCAGTTGCAGGCAGAGCTGGATGTGCTGGTAGAGCGCTGGGCCGAGCTGGAAGGGTGATCAGCTTTTGATCTGCACTGGCTTCTTCGCGGGTAAACCCGCGAAGAAGCTGGCACAGGTCAACTCATTCCTTCTTCAGCAAGCGCACTGCCAGCACATCGCAGGGTGCGCCGTGCAGTACATCGTTGGCGGTGGAGCCCAGCAGCAACGCCAGGCCATGCCGGCCGTGGCTGCCCACGACGATCAGGTCGCACTTCTGGTCCTTGGCCAGTTGGTGGATTTCCTGGCGTGGCTGGCCGTAGGTCAGGTGCGAATCGCCGCGCTGGATGTCCGGGTACTTGTTGAACAGGCGGTCCATGCGCTCTTTGGCCTGGTCGAACTGCTGTTGCTGCAGTTGCGACAGGTCCATGGGGACGTCACCGCCAAAAGCCATGGCCATGGGTTCGACGATGTGCACCAGCGAGACCTTGGCGTTGTACGGCGCTGCCAGCGCCATGGCACGCTTGATCACCGGGTCGCATTCCTCGGTCAGGTCGACGGCAACCAGAAGATGTTCGTAGGACATGAGCGGTACTCCTGACAATCGCGATAGAAGAAGTATGGTCGCTTTCGGGCGGGTCTTCCGTGAAAAATGGCTAACCAGCTCATTTGCAACGCTTTATGGGGTCTACTGATATGACGGTATTGCTGGTGGTGTCAATCCTTGCGCTGATTCTCAGCCCGCTTTCCTGGTTGCGCACGTCGCGCAAGCAGAGCGAGCAGATGAACCTGCGCCTGGAAGCGCGGCGCATGGGGCTGGCCATGCAGCTGGCGCCCCAGCAGTGGCCGCACTGGCTGGAAAAGGAGCCGCCAAGCCCCTGCCCGCAGTACCATCGCGCACGGCGCCGGGGGCGTGAGGACAGCTTCTGTTACTGGCAGGTCACGCCGGGCGTGTGGTGGAACCAGTGGCGCGAGCCGTGTGAGGACCCGCGCCTTGCCGAGGCCTTTGCGCGCTTGCCCGCCAGCGTCTACAAGGTCGAAGCCGACCCGCGCATGATCGCCTTGTACTGGACCGAACGGGGCGATAAATCTGTATTGCAGGATATTGCCCAGGTCTTCGAAACACTCGCCTGACACATGGCTTAACGACAAAGCGGCGGCTTGGCAGAGCCCCTGAAGGGGTGGGGTGCCAAGTCGCCGCTTTGCGTTCTGCTGCGCAGAAAAGGCCAGGCAGGCCGGGAATGCTTGAAGCCATTGGCAGTGTAGTCGGCTGCCAGTGAAATGCCGGAAAAATCTTCCCCTCGCAGGGTCACTCCCTCCTCCTCGTGGTCAATCGCTGACATGAATGCCCCGTGATCACTGACGTCATGCTTTGTACCCAGACGCTACAAAATGACCGGAAAGTCGTGTTTTCGCTCTGTGCGTGAGCATTTGACAACGCTGATCTTTTCGGAGAATGTGTGCACACCCAAATCAAACGGGCGTATGAATTGAGCGTTTGTATGTCACACGGCTCGTTCATAGTCCCGACTAGCGCGCTGACGGGTGTGCCTGGGGCAGGGCCACATGGCCTGCCTGGGCAGCAGCGACCGGCGTGTACAGTTAGCTTCCATATCGTGGAGATCAGTTGATGATTTACGAAGGTAAAGCCATCACGGTTAAGGCTCTTGAAAGTGGCATCGTCGAACTCAAGTTCGACCTCAAGGGTGAGTCCGTCAACAAATTCAACCGCCTGACCCTGAACGAGCTTCGCCAAGCCGTCGATGCCATCAAGGCCGACGCTTCGGTCAAAGGCGTAATCGTCAGCAGTGGCAAGGACGTGTTCATCGTCGGCGCCGACATCACCGAGTTCGTCGACAACTTCAAGCTGCCCGAGGCCGAACTGGTCGCTGGCAACCTGGAAGCCAACCGCATCTTCAACGCCTTCGAAGACCTCGAAGTGCCGACCGTAGCCGCCATCAACGGCATCGCCCTGGGCGGCGGCCTGGAAATGTGCCTGGCGGCAGACTACCGGGTCATGTCCAGCAGCGCCAAGATTGGCCTGCCTGAAGTCAAACTGGGTATCTACCCAGGCTTTGGCGGTACTGTGCGCCTGCCACGCCTGATCGGCTCGGACAACGCTGTCGAGTGGATTGCGGCCGGCAAGGAAAACCGCGCCGAAGACGCCCTGAAAGTAGGCGCCGTCGATGCCGTGGTCGCCCCGGAGCTGCTGCAGGCTGGTGCCCTTGACCTGATCAAGCGCGCCATCAGTGGCGAGCTGGACTACAAGGCCAAGCGCCAGCCGAAACTGGAAAAACTCAAGCTCAATGCCATCGAGCAGATGATGGCGTTCGAGACGGCCAAGGGCTTCGTCGCCGGCCAGGCTGGGCCGAACTACCCAGCGCCGGTCGAAGCGATCAAGAGCATTCAGAAAGCCGCCAACTTCGGCCGTGACAAGGCCCTGGAAATCGAGGCCGCTGGCTTTGCCAAGCTGGCCAAGACCTCGGTTGCCGAGAGCCTGATCGGCCTGTTCCTGAATGACCAGGAGCTCAAGCGCAAGGCCAAGGCCCATGACGAAATCGCCCATGACGTGAAGCAGGCTGCCGTGCTCGGCGCCGGCATCATGGGTGGCGGTATCGCCTACCAGTCGGCGGTCAAGGGCACGCCGATTCTGATGAAGGACATCCGCGAGGACGCCATCCAGCTGGGCTTGAATGAAGCCTCCAAGCTGCTGGGCAATCGCGTCGAGAAGGGCCGCCTGACCCCGGCGAAGATGGCTGAAGCACTCAATGCCATCCGTCCGACCCTGTCCTACGGTGATTTCGCCAACGTCGATATCGTCGTCGAGGCCGTGGTCGAGAACCCTAAGGTCAAGCAAGCTGTGCTGGCAGAAGTCGAAGGCCAGGTGAAAGAGGATGCCATCCTCGCGTCCAACACCTCGACCATCTCCATCAACCTGCTGGCCCAGGCGCTCAAGCGCCCCGAGAACTTCGTCGGCATGCACTTCTTCAACCCGGTGCACATGATGCCGCTGGTCGAAGTGATTCGTGGCGAGAAGTCCAGTGATGTGGCGGTTGCCACCACCGTGGCCTACGCCAAGAAGATGGGCAAGAACCCGATCGTGGTCAACGACTGCCCGGGCTTTTTGGTCAACCGCGTGCTGTTCCCGTACTTCGGCGGCTTCGCCAAGCTGGTCAGTGCAGGGGTCGACTTCGTGCGCATCGACAAGGTCATGGAGCGCTTCGGCTGGCCCATGGGCCCTGCATACCTGATGGACGTGGTCGGCATCGACACCGGCCACCATGGCCGCGACGTCATGGCCGAGGGCTTCCCGGACCGCATGAAAGACGAGCGCCGCTCGGCGGTAGACGCCCTGTACGAGGCCAACCGCCTGGGCCAGAAGAACGGCAAAGGCTTCTACGCCTACGAGACCGACAAACGCGGCAAGCCGAAGAAGGTGTTCGATGCCGCCGTGCTCGACGTGCTCAAGCCGATCGTGTTCGAGCAACGTGAAGTCAGCGACGACGACATCATCAACTGGATGATGGTCCCGCTGTGCCTGGAGACCGTGCGCTGCCTGGAAGACGGCATTGTCGAGACCGCCGCCGAAGCTGACATGGGTCTGGTCTACGGCATCGGCTTCCCTCCGTTCCGCGGTGGTGCGCTGCGCTACATCGACTCGATTGGTGTCGCCGAATTCGTCGCCCTGGCCGATCAGTACGCCGACCTGGGGCCGCTGTACCACCCGACCGCGAAGCTGCGCGAAATGGCCAAGAGCGGCCAGCGTTTCTTCAACTGAGCGGCCAACGCAAGAGTAGAGCGAGAGATTTGATATGAGCCTCAATCCAAGAGACGTGGTGATTGTCGACTTCGGTCGCACACCAATGGGCCGCTCCAAGGGTGGCATGCACCGCAACACGCGCGCCGAAGACATGTCCGCGCACCTGATCACCAAGCTGCTGGAACGCAACGGCAAGGTCGACCCTAAAGAGGTCGAGGATGTGATCTGGGGCTGCGTCAACCAGACCCTGGAGCAGGGCTGGAACGTCGCCCGCATGGCCTCGCTGATGACCCCGATCCCGCATACGTCGGCGGCGCAGACCGTCAGCCGTCTGTGCGGGTCATCGATGAGTGCGTTGCACACCGCCGCCCAGGCAATCATGACTGGCAATGGCGATGTGTTCGTGGTCGGGGGTGTCGAGCACATGGGCCACGTCAGCATGATGCATGGCGTCGACCCCAACCCGCACCTGTCCTTGCATGCCGCCAAGGCTTCCGGAATGATGGGCCTGACGGCAGAGATGCTCGGCAAAATGCATGGCATCAGCCGCGAACAGCAAGATCTGTTCGGCCTGCGTTCGCACCAGCTCGCCCACAAGGCGACGGTCGAAGGCAAGTTCAAGGACGAGATCATCCCGATGCAGGGCTATGACGAGAACGGCTTCCTGAAGGTCTTCGATTTCGACGAGACCATTCGCCCGGAAACCACGCTCGAAGGGCTGGCGTCGCTCAAGCCTGCGTTCAACCCCAAAGGTGGCACCGTTACCGCCGGTACTTCGTCGCAGATTACCGACGGCGCTTCGTGCATGATCGTCATGTCTGGCCAGCGTGCCATGGACCTGGGTATCCAGCCATTGGCGGTGCTTCGCTCGATGGCCGTGGCCGGTGTCGACCCGGCGATCATGGGCTACGGCCCGGTGCCGGCGACCCAGAAAGCCCTCAAGCGCGCCGGCCTGACCATGGCCGATATCGACTTCATCGAGCTCAACGAAGCCTTCGCTGCACAGGCCCTGCCAGTGCTCAAAGATTTGAAAGTGCTCGACAAGATGGATGAGAAGGTTAACCTGCACGGCGGCGCCATTGCTTTGGGCCACCCGTTCGGTTGCTCTGGGGCACGGATTTCCGGCACCCTGCTCAACGTCATGAAGCAGAATGGCGGTACTCTGGGGGTCGCTACCATGTGCGTCGGCCTCGGCCAGGGCATCACCACTGTCTTCGAACGCGTCTGATCGCGTTGCGGGACAGCAGCCGGGGCCATGTGCCCCGGTTTTTGTTTTTTACAAGATTTGTTCAAGAGGGTGAGTAGCATGCAGATACAGCCAGGCGTATACCGGCACTACAAGGGGCCTGAGTACCGTGTCTTCAGTGTTGCGCAGCACTCCGAGAGCGAAGAGTGGATGGTGTTCTACCAATGCCTGTATGGTGATTACGGGTTCTGGGTACGCCCCCTTTCGATGTTCCAGGAGTCCGTCGAGGTTGACGGCGAGCAGGTGCCACGCTTTGCTTTGATCAAGGCCGAAGAGGGGCTGCCAGGGTTGCTTGGCAAGTCGCACGTGTGAACGACCGCGCTTGACCTCACTCTTTTGCCACTATATATAGCGGTGCCGCGTCTGGCACCTGACGCGTTTTTCATCTTTCAGATTCAGGAATACTCCGATCCATGGGCAAATCGCTGGTCATTGTGGAATCCCCGGCCAAGGCCAAGACCATCAACAAGTACCTGGGCAACCAGTACGTGGTGAAGTCGAGTATCGGCCATATCCGAGACCTCCCCACCAGCGGTTCGGCCAGCGCTAGCAAAGAGCCGGCCGCCAAGCGTGGCAAGGCTGCGGGTGAGGCGCCGGCCCTTTCGCCGAAAGAAAAGGCACGCCGCCAACTGGTGGCGCGCATGGGTGTCGACCCCGATCACGGCTGGAAGGCCAAGTACGAGATCCTGCCTGGCAAGGAAAAGGTGATCGAAGAACTGCGCCGCCTGGCCAAGGACGCCGACACCATCTATCTCGCAACCGACTTGGACCGCGAAGGGGAGGCCATCGCATGGCACCTGCGCGAAGCCATCGGTGGTGACGACAGCCGCTACAAGCGCGTGGTGTTCAACGAAATTACCAAGAAGGCCATCCAGGAGGCCTTCTCGCAACCGGGCGAGCTGGACATCGACCGCGTCAATGCCCAGCAGGCGCGACGCTTCCTCGATCGCGTGGTGGGCTACATGGTTTCGCCGCTGTTGTGGGCCAAGATTGCCCGTGGCTTGTCGGCCGGCCGGGTCCAGTCGGTAGCGGTGAAGCTGGTGGTCGAGCGCGAACGCGAGATCCGCGCCTTCATCCCCGAAGAGTACTGGGAGATCCACGCCGACCTCGGCACCGCCAAGAACGCCAAGGTGCGTTTCGAAGTGGCGCGCGAGAAGGGCGAGGCTTTCAAGCCGCTGAATGAAGCACAGACCATGGCTGCACTGGAGAAGCTCAAGGCTTCCAGCTACAGCGTGGTCAAGCGTGAAGACCGCCCGACCAGCAGCAAGCCGTCGGCGCCGTTCATTACCTCCACCTTGCAGCAGGCGGCGAGCAACCGCCTGGGCTTCGGGGTGAAGAAAACCATGATGATGGCCCAGCGTCTGTACGAAGCCGGCTACATCACTTACATGCGTACCGACTCGACCAACCTGTCGGCTGATGCCCTGGACATGGCGCGTGGCTACATCGAGCGCGAGTTCGGCAAGCAGTACCTGCCGGAAAACCCGCTGGTGTATAGCAGCAAGGAAGGGGCTCAGGAGGCGCACGAAGCGATTCGTCCTTCCGACGTCAACACCCACCCGACCAAGCTCAGTGGCATGGAGCGCGACGCAGAGCGCCTGTACGAGTTGATCTGGCGCCAGTTCCTGGCCTGCCAGATGCCGCCGGCGCAGTACCTGTCCACCAGCGTCACTGTAGCCGCTGGCGACTTCGAGCTGCGTGCCAAGGGCCGTATCCTCAAGTTCGACGGTTACACCCGTGTGCTGCCGCAACAGAGCAAGCCTGGCGAAGACGACGTACTGCCGGAGATGGTCCAGGGTGAAGCGCTCAAGCTGATCCAGATCGACCCGAGCCAGCACTTCACCAAGCCACCGGCGCGGTTCACCGAAGCGAGCCTGGTCAAGGAAATGGAAAAGCGCGGCATCGGCCGCCCGTCGACCTACGCCGCGATCATCTCGACCATCCAGGACCGTGGCTATGTGACCCTGCACAACCGCCGCTTCTACTCCGAGAAGATGGGCGACATCGTCACCGAGCGCCTGTCCGAGAGCTTCGCCAACCTGATGGACTATGGCTTCACCGCCGGCATGGAAGAAAACCTCGACGACGTGGCCCAGGGCGAGCGTGACTGGAAGAACGTGCTCGACGAGTTCTACGGCGACTTCAGCAAAAAACTGCAGACAGCCGAGTCGGCCGAAAACGGCATGCGTGCCAACCAGCCGACCATGACCAACATTGCCTGCAAGGAATGTGGTCGCCCAATGATGATTCGCACCGCCTCGACGGGCGTGTTCCTTGGCTGCTCGGGCTACACCCTGCCGCCCAAGGAGCGTTGCAAGGCAACCGTCAACCTGGTGCCGGGTGACGAAATTGCAGCGGACGATGAAGGCGAGTCGGAATCCCGTGTTCTCTTGGGCAAGCACCGCTGCCCGATCTGCGCCACGGCGATGGACGCTTACCTGCTGGACGAGAAGCACAAGCTGCACATCTGCGGTAACAACCCGGACTGTGTGGGCTACGAGATCGAAGAGGGTAGCTACCGCATCAAGGGCTATGAAGGGCCGAGCCTGGAGTGCGACAAGTGTGGCAGCGAGATGCAGCTCAAGACCGGCCGCTTCGGCAAGTTCTTCGGTTGCACCAACCCTGCGTGCAAGAACACCCGTAAGCTGCTCAAGAGCGGTGAGGCGGCGCCACCGAAGATGGACAAGGTGGACATGCCGGAGCTCAAGTGCGAGAAGGTCGATGACACCTACGTGTTGCGTGACGGTGCTTCGGGGTTGTTCCTGGCGGCCAGTCAGTTCCCGAAAAACCGCGAGACACGTGCACCACTGGTGTTGGAGATCGTCCCGCACAAGCATGAGATCGATCCGAAGTACCACTTCCTCTGCGATGCACCGCAGAAAGACCCGGAAGGGCGTCCAGCGGTAATTCGCTACAGCCGCAAGACCAAGGAGCAGTATGTGCAGTCCGAGGTCGATGGCAAGCCGACCGGCTGGAAGGCGTTCTACGACGGTAATGCGTGGAAGGTTGAAGACAAACGCTGATTGGCGTTGAACTGGGGGCCGCTTTGCGGCCCCCAGTCATTTCAGGGACATTCAGCTTGCGGCCGGGCAGGGCTTGCCGGAAACTGGCTGCAATCGTTCTGCATCTCAGGGGAGGGCATTGAAATGGCCCAGGAACTCTACACCCGCACCAATCAGAAGCTGTTCTTCGCAGGCCTCGCACTCGAGTCCATGGCCAAGGCCGAACAGGGCCAGGCAATGAACGCCCCGGGCCTGGTCCAGGCCGAACGCGAATCGGCACTGTTCCACCTGTACGGTGCTCTGCTGGGGCTGTGCCATGAGATCGGCGGTTTCTACCGCTTGCCGGCAGGGGCTAATGTCGAGCAGCTGCTGGCTGGCGATGCTTTCAATGAGATTGCTATCCCGGAGGTGGCCGAGCTGCTGGAATTGTCCCGCCAGCGGGAAACCTGGCTGGCGCAAATGCTCAGTGCTTATGCCGATCTGTTCCGACCACCGGTCGCGAAAAAAACGCCTAAAACCGATGTCACCCAGCCGTTGATCCAGGCCGTCAATCTCGATGAGCCCGAGCAACCCGCGCTGTCGCGTGAAGAATTGGAAAGCTGGCGCAGCAACCTCAAAAGCTTGGTGAGACGTTTCCGTGACGCGTTGAGTGAGTGCTGATAGCCGCTGCGGCTGGTACAATGCTGGCCTTTCGTGGAGAACAGCCTTTTATGTCTACGTCTTTTCTGGAAATTGTCGAGTTGCCTGATGGCCGGATCGAACTGCGTCGTGCGGAGGATGAGGGCTCTCTGGTAACCCTGGATTTCTCGGAAGACGCCAAGGTGTTCCTGCAGGGTCAGCATGTGGAAGTGGCCAAGGCCATGCTCAGTGTGGGCGTGCAGATGGCAGGTCGCCTGATGGACGGCGAGCTCGAACGCGAAGAAGGCCCTCGCGTTCTGCATTGATCGGCGTGCAGGGTATCAGCGGTTTCTGAGTGACAGGCAAAGCCTGAACATCAGCCGAGGCGGATGTTCAGGCTTTGTGCGTTTCCGGCACTGGCTGAGCGAAGCAGCAGTTGACGCGCGCTGGCATTGACGCTGCCAAGCCAGCTGACCACGGTGTGGCTGCGGCCCAGGCGCAGCGCTTCGCAAGTGAGTTGCAGTGGGCTCTGATTGCCACGAGGGTGCAGCAGCAGGATGCGTTCGCGGTTGAGGCCGGCATCGCGCAACCAGGCCTGGGTCAGGCTTGCGGGTGGGGCGATCAGGGTCAACCAGCGGGCATCGTCCTCTTCGCTCAGTTCGCGCAGCACCGGGGCCAACAGGCTCTGGCAGTGCCCGGCAGCGCCGCGCAGCGACAGCTCGCTGAACAGATCGGGCTGGCTGATCTTGCGCGCCTGCTCACTGGCTTTCAGGCCGGGCAGGATGGGCTGGGCTAGAAATGCTTCGAACAGTGGCAACTGGGCTTGCTCGGGTGCGTGAATGAACTGCTGCATGGCGCCTCCTGGATCAGCGGCGTATGACGCCGACGCTCAAGCCCTCGATCACCAGTTCCTGTTCTTTCAGGTCGACTTCGATGGGGGCGAATTCGGGGTTTTCGGCAAGCAGCCAGACCTTGGTGCCTTCGCGCTTGAAGCGCTTGACGGTCACCTCGTCACCGATGCGGGCGACGACGATCTGGCCATTGCGGGCTTCGCGGCAGGTGTGCACTGCCAGCAGGTCGCCGTCGAAGATGCCGACATCCTTCATGCTCATGCCGTGTACGCGAAGCAGATAGTCGGCGTGAGGGTGGAAGAAGCTCGGGTTGATGTTGCAAGATTGCTCGATGTGCTGCTCGGCGAGGATCGGTGCGCCGGCTGCGACCCGGCCAATGATCGGCAGGCCGTTCTCTTCGGCCTTGGTTTCAAGGCCCGGGATACGGATGCCGCGGGATGCGCCCGGGGTCATCTCGATGGCGCCTTTGCGGGCAAGGGCCTTGAGGTGCTCTTCGGCGGCGTTGGGCGATTTGAAGCCCAGCTCCTGAGCGATTTCAGCGCGCGTCGGAGGGAAACCGTTGTCTTCAAGGCAACGTTTGATGAACGCGAGAATTTCGGCTTGGCGTGGCGTCAGTTTCAACATGGTGAGCGCTCTGTCTTTTTATACAGTGACTGGGATTATATACAGTACTGGATGAGCTGCAAGCGCCAAGCAGCAACAAAAAGTGCCGCGCGGGCCAACTTGTCGCTTGCAGCGTGTAAAGGGGCGCTTTTAAATGGCGACCGCCCGGTCACCGAGCCTTGACAGAAGCAGGACTGAAACGTATGTTTCAAACACCTGTTTGTCTGGCGGAATAATCATGGCCCAATCGGAAACCGTTGAACGCATTCTCGATGCTGCCGAGCAGTTGTTCGCGGAAAGAGGGTTTGCAGAAACGTCGTTGCGGCTGATTACCAGCAAGGCCGGGGTGAACCTGGCAGCGGTCAACTATCACTTCGGTTCCAAGAAGGCCCTGATCCAGGCGGTGTTCTCGCGCTTCCTTGGGCCGTTCTGTGCCAGCCTCGAGCGTGAGCTGGAGCGTCGTCAGGCGCGCCCGGAGCAAAAGCCCAGCCTCGAAGAGCTGTTGGAAATGCTCGTCGAGCAGGCCCTGGCCGTGCAGCCGCGCAGCAATAACGACCTGTCCATCTTCATGCGCCTGTTGGGGCTGGCTTTCAGTCAGAGCCAGGGGCACTTGCGCCGCTACCTGGAAGACATGTACGGCAAGGTGTTCCGCCGCTACATGCTGCTGGTCAACGAGGCTGCACCACGGGTGCCGCCGCTGGAGCTGTTCTGGCGCGTGCATTTCATGCTCGGCGCCGCCGCGTTCAGCATGTCCGGCATCAAGGCCCTGCGTGCCATCGCCGAGACCGATTTCGGCATCAATACCTCGATCGAACAGGTCATGCGCCTGATGGTGCCATTCCTGGCTGCGGGCATGCGCGCCGACAGCGGGGTTACCGACGAAGCGATGGCAGCGGCCCAGCTGCGCCCACGCAGCAAGACCAGCACCAGCGCCACCACCGCCAAGGCCTGAAGGCTGGGCGGGGCAGGGCGCTTCGGCTAAGCTAGCGCCCATGCCCGATCTCGATTTTTTGCACATATCCCTTGCCGACCAGTGCCTCTATGGGTTCACCCAGGGGCGGCTGTGCGTGCGCATGGTGGTTTCTACGGCGCGCAACGGCGCTGGCGAGCGCAACGGTTCGGGCTGCACCCCGCGCGGGCTGCATCAGGTGCGGGCAAAAATTGGCGCGGGCCTGCCGCTGAACGCAGTGTTGCGCGGGCGGCGCTGGACCGGCGAAGTCTGGTCGCCCGAGCTGCAGGCGCAGTTCCCCGGGCGTGACTGGGTGCTCACCCGCATACTCTGGCTCAGTGGCTGCGAGCCGGGCGTCAACCGCCTGGGTGCGGTCGACACGTTCCGGCGCTATATCTACCTGCATGGCACCCCGCTGAGCGAACCTTTGGGCGTGCCGCTGTCCCATGGCTGCATTCGCCTGCACAACACCGATTTGCTTGCCCTGTTCGACCGGGTGCCGGCCCATTGCCGCGTGCGCATCGAACAGGCGGCTTGCCCCCAGTGGGCTTCTTTAAGTCTTCAATGAAGGATTTCCCATGACCGTCAGCCTGCAAGGCTCCCTGATGGTGGACATCGCCGGTAAATGGCTGACCGCCGAAGACCGTCACCTGCTGCGCCAGCCTGAAGTGGCCGGCTTGATCATTTTTGCCCGCAACATCGACAGCCCGCGCCAGGTGCGCGAACTGTGTGCGTCGATCCGCGCGATTCGCCCTGAGTTGATCCTGGCGGTCGACCAGGAGGGTGGTCGGGTACAGCGGCTGCGCCAAGGTTTCGTGCGCCTGCCGGCCATGCGTGCGCTGGCCGACAACGACAACGCCGAGTACCTGGCGGAACAATGCGGCTGGTTGATGGCCACCGAGGTGTTGGCTGTAGGCCTGGACCTGAGCTTTGCGCCGGTGCTGGACCTGGATCACCAGCGCAGCGCCGTGGTCGGCAGCCGCGCCTTCGAAGGTAACCCGCAGCGTGCCACGCAGTTGGCGGCGGCCTTTATCCGTGGCATGAACGCTGCGGGCATGGCGGCCTGTGGCAAGCATTTCCCGGGGCATGGTTGGGCCGAGGCCGATTCCCATGTGGCCATCCCCACTGACGAGCGCAGCCTTGAGCAGTTGCGCCAGGCGGACCTGGTGCCGTTCACCCGGCTCAGCGGGCAACTGGCGGCGGTAATGCCGGCGCACGTGATCTATCCGCAGGTCGACAACCAGCCGGCGGGCTTCTCGCGGCGTTGGTTGCAGGACATCCTGCGGGGCGAGTTGGGCTTTGACGGGGTGATCTTCAGTGACGACCTGTCCATGGCCGGTGCGCACGTGGTCGGGGATGCCGCCAACCGGATCGAGGCGGCCTTGAGCGCCGGTTGCGACATGGGCCTGGTGTGCAATGACCGGGCGGCGGCGGAGCTGGCATTGAGTGCGGCGCAGCGGCTCAAGGTCAAGCCTTCGCCGCGCATTGCGCGGATGCAGGGGCAGGGCTTTGCGCGTACCGATTATCGCCAGCAGCCGCGTTGGCTGGAGGCGTTGGGGGCCTTGAAAGAGGCGCAGTTGATCGACTGAGTTTGGCCAAGAGGCGCATGTCTTGAGGCTTGAGGTGTATTGGAGATCGAGCGCCGCCCGCGCGGCGCTCGATTCTGAAGGCGCCGTAAACCCCAAGCGGACGCCGTAAGCTCAGCGCCCGCGCTTGCCAGGCAGCGGCGCGAACAGCGCTTCGATCTCCTCATCCCCCAGCCGCCACTGCCCTGCCTGCCCACCATCGAGCAGGCTCGCGGCCAGTGCCGCCTTCTCCTGTTGCAACAACTGGATTTTCTCTTCCACGGTGCCGCGGGTGATCAGCTTGAACACGAACACCGGCTTGTCCTGGCCAATGCGGTAAGCGCGGTCGGTGGCCTGGTTCTCGCTTGCCGGGTTCCACCAGGGGTCGAAGTGGATCACCGTGTCTGCAGCCGTCAGGTTCAGCCCGGTGCCACCTGCCTTGAGGCTGATCAGAAACACCTCGCTGTCCCCCTGCTGGAATGCCTGCACCGGTGTGCGGCGGTCACGGGTGTCGCCGGTCAGCAGGCTGTAACGGACTTTGCGCTTCTGCAGTTCCTGCTCGATCAGTGCCAGCATCGAGGTGAACTGGGAGAACAACAATACCCGGCGGCCTTCACTGAGCAGCTCTTCGAGCATTTCCAGAAGCGCCCCGAGCTTGCCCTTGTCGGCCTGGTTGCCCTTGGTTTCAACGCCCTTCACCAGGCGCAGGTCGCAGCACACCTGGCGCAATTTGAGCAGGGCGTCGAGGATGATGATCTGGCTACGCGAGGCGCCATTGCGGGCGATCTCGTCGCGGACCTTCTTGTCCATGGCTACGCGCACGGCTTCGTAGGTGTCGCGCTGGGCATCGCTGAGCTCGACCCAGTGGACCATTTCGGTCTTGGCAGGCAGCTCGGTGGCTACCTGCTCCTTGGTTCGGCGCAGCAGGAACGGGCGGATGCGGCTGGCCAGGTGGGCCAGGCGCTCGGTATCGCCATGGCGTTCGATCGGGGTCCGGTAGGCCTGGTTGAAGTGCTTGAGGTCGCCCAGCCAGCCAGGCATCAGGAAGTGGAAGATCGACCACAACTCGCCGAGGTTGTTTTCCATGGGCGTGCCGGTCAGGCACAGGCGTTGTTCGGCCTGCAATTCGCAGACGGCGAGGGCCGCCTTGCTGGTGCTGCTTTTGATGTTTTGCGCCTCGTCGAGCACCAGCAGGTGCCAAGGCTGCGCGCGCAGGTGTTCGAGATCGCGGGGTACCAGGGCGTAGGTGGTCAGGACCAGGTCGTAGTCGTGCAGCGCGGCAAAATGCTTGCTGCGCCCCGGGCCGTGTAACGCCAGCACGCGCAGGTCGGGGGCGAAGCGTTGGGCTTCGTCGAGCCAGTTCGGTACCAGGCTGGTCGGCATCACAGCCAGGGCCGGGGCGGTCAGGCGCCCGGACTGTTTTTCCAGCAGCAGGTGCGCCAGGGCCTGCAGGGTCTTGCCCAGGCCCATGTCATCGCCGAGGATGCCGCCGGTACCCATTTCGCGCAGGGCCTGCAACCAGTTCAGGCCTTGTTGCTGATAGGGGCGCAGGGTGGCGTTCAGCTGCGTGGGCGGCGCGACCTGCAGGTCGCGCGCATCGCGCAGGCGCTTGCCCAAATCGCGCACATGCGCACCACCTTCCCAGTGCAACGGCAGGTGATCGAGTTCGTTCAGGCGCGCGGCATCTGCACGGTCCAGGCGCAGCGAGGGGCCTGCGGCGTGTTCATGCAGGTACAGTTCGCCAAGGGTGCCCATGACGGCCTTGATGCGGCCGTAGGGCAGGGCGACGCGCAACGCAGGGCTGTCGAGGCGGCCGCGGTTGAGGTCGATCAGCAGGTGTTCGTCATCGCTGCGCCGGGCCAGTTCGGTGGCGCGCAGCAGCTCCGGGTTGCTGCGCAGCAACTGCAGCACGATCGGCAGCAGGCTGTGGCGCTGGCCATCGACCACGATGCCCAGCTCCAGGTCGAACCATTCATGGCCGGGGGCTTCGTCGATGTTGGCGTACCAGTCGTCCACCTCTTGCAGGTTGAAGGCAAAATCACGGTGGATATCGATCACCCAGCCGTCTTCACGCAGGCGCGCCAAGTCGTTGCGGGCAAAGTGCAGCCAGGCCTCGTCATCCGGCAACTGGTGCATCTCACCGGCGCTGTCGGGCAGGGCTTTGCTCTGCCGGGTGGCGGCCTTGAAGCCCAGGTCGCGCAAGGCTTTGCGCAGTGCCTGCTCGGCTTTGGGCTGGCGGCGAATGCGCTGGCTGGTGGCATCGACCAGGCGGGTCAGTGGCTTGTCGTCGTTGCCACTGGTGCGCAGGCCATCGTAGTCGAACGACAGCGCGGCGCGGTGCTGCATCTGGCGCTGCATGCGGCCGGTCTTGGGCATGTAGGCGCTGAATTCGAGGCTGCCCAAGGTCAGGTGAGGGCGCGGCTGGATGTCATCGATCTGTTCGCTGCGCACGGTTGTGGGGGTCGGCACCTGCCGGTTCAGCGCATTCAAGCGATGGCTCAACGGAATGATCAGGTGCTCGGGAACCGTGGGGGCGCTCGCCAACTGACTGGCAATGAACGGGTCAAGGTCATGCAGCAGCTTGCCGGTCTGCCCGTTCTGGGTGTCCACGTAATAGAGTGGGTCGAGCGGCAGTGCCAACCGGTGGGCATGTTCATCATGGTGCCAGGCGCCGCGATAGCTACCGTTGTCCAGTCGCACCCAGCGAAATTCGGCAGGCAGGTCCGGGCCTTGGGCCAGTGGAGCCTGTTGTTCGTCGTACAGCAAGCGGCCGGTGGCCAGCGCATACTCATAGAGTTCGGCGCCCTTTTTGCCTTCCAGTCGCGCAATCGGCAGGCTGTAATCCTTGCCGAGGGCATCGATCAGCCGGAGTGCGCGCAAGTCCTCATCGGTCACGTATTTGGGCGTGTAGTAGATGAGCTCGGGCATCGAACTGGGGCGGCCCAGCTTCAAGGTGCCATCGGCCTGCCGGGTGCCTTTGAAAACGCTGAGCATGCATTGGCCATGGTTGTTGCTCACCACGTAGTAGAGTGCGGGGCCTTTTCGCTTGGCAGGCTCCGCAGTGGGTGCTGCTGGTAGTTCCAGCGCCTCCACCCAGTGCGCGAGTTCGGGGGGCAGTTCAAGGGATTGCTGCGCTGACTGCGTGGCAGCAAGGGGCTGGTCTGGCGCGCCTTCGATAAAGTCCGGGCCACGTTCCAGCACATAGAGCGCCGCCGCGCAGTGTTTGCAATTGTCACCGACCGGGCACGAGCACGTTCCCTCGCATTCAAGGCCGTCCTCGGTCATGTCCAGTTCGATGCGTTGGTGGTATTCGCGGCCGCCGGAACCCGCACATTGAGCGCGGATGGTCAGGTCGAGGATCGATACGATCTTGCTCCTGCCATCCTCGGCATAATCCAGGCCGCGCTGCAGGGTTTTGCGGTCAAACGTGAACGTCCACCCGTCATGCTCGCGGACGAAGAACTGCGCATCGCTCTCGCTCACATCACTGCTCCATCATCTCCGGGTCAAGCGCCGGCAGTTTGCGCATCCCGGCCGGGGTCACCTTCAGCAGCACCGCCAGGTGCCCGCCGTCGAGGAAGGTCAGCTGGCCGGCCTTGACGTTGCTGTTGCTCTGCTTGAATTGCTCGCTGCGCAGCACGCTACCGTTGCTGTCGAGCTGGTTGACCCAGAAGTTGGCCTGCACGGCAATGAAGCGGCCTTCGGCGATGCTCAGGTTGCCTTCGATGGGGAAGTGGCCGAACTGCTCTTCACCCTCGCTCAGGGCGATGCGGCTGGGCTCGCTGCCGGCCTGCTGCTGCCAGGCCTTGTGCATGAGCACGGTGTAGTCGGCGGTGGCCTGCAGGCGGGTGACCTCGTCCTCCAGGCCCAGCGGGCGCTCGGCCGCCTTGTCCAGGGGGTTGCCGTCGGCGCGCCAGTTTTCGGGCGCGAACGGGCTGGTGAAGGCGGGCACGCTGTTTTGCCGCACCAGGATCATTTCTACCTGATACACCCCTTCGGCGAAGGCTGTTGGCGCGAACAGCGCCAGCAGCAGGGTCAGGCAACGGATGGCACGCATGGATCTTCCTTAGGCAGGCTGTGGGGTCAGGCGCTCGAACAGCGCCTCAAGGGTGTTGAAACGTTCGTCGGGGCGCTCCATCGGGACCAGGAAGCGGAACTGGGTGGCGCCTTCGAATTTGTAGCGTTTGGGCTGGCCCTGGATCAGCTTGATCAAGGTCAGCGGGTCGACCGGTGTTTCGGCCTCGAACTCGAGTTTGCCGCCGTTGGGGCCGGCATCGACTTTCTTGATGCCGAGCTTTTCCGCCTGCAGTTTGAGTGAGGTCAGGCGCATCAGGTTCTTGGTCGGCTCGGGCAGCAGGCCGAAGCGGTCGATCATCTCGACCTGCAGGTCCTTGAGGCCCTCTTCGTCGGCCGCCGAGGCGATGCGCTTGTAGAGGATCAGCCGTGCATGCACATCGGGCAGGTAGTCTTCGGGGATCAGCGCTGGCAGGCGCAGGTTGATCTCTGGGCCGCCACCGAGCGGTTGCTCCAGGTTCGGCTGGTTGCCCTTGCGGATCGCCTTGACGGCGCGTTCGAGCATTTCCATGTAGAGGGTGAAGCCCACGGCCTGGATCTGCCCGCTCTGGCCTTCGCCAAGCAGTTCGCCGGCGCCGCGGATTTCCAGGTCGTTGGTGGCCAGAACAAAACCGGCCCCCAGGTCCTGGGTATTGGCGATGGCTTCCAGGCGTTTCTCGGCGTCGCTGCTGACCTTCTGCCGTGCCGGGGTCAGCAGGTAGGCGTAGGCCTGGTGGTGGCTGCGCCCGACCCGGCCGCGCAACTGGTGCAGCTGGGCCAGGCCGAACTTGTCGGCACGCTCGATGACGATGGTGTTGGCGCTGGGCACGTCGATGCCGGTCTCGATGATGGTCGAGGCGATCAGCACGTTGAAGCGCTTGTGGTAGAAGTCGCTCATCACCTGTTCCAGCTCGCGCTCGCGCATCTGCCCGTGGCCGATGCCGATGCGTGCTTCCGGCACCAGTTCGGCGAGGTCTGCGGCGCATTTTTCGATGGTTTTCACATCGTTGTGCAGGTAATACACCTGGCCGCCGCGCAGCAGTTCACGCAGCAGTGCTTCTTTGACCGTGCTGTTGTTGTGCTCCATGACGAAGGTGCGCACCGACAGGCGTCGCGCCGGCGGCGTGGCGATAATCGACAGATCGCGCATGCCGGCCACGGCCATGTTCAGGGTGCGTGGAATCGGCGTGGCGGTCAGGGTGAGGATGTCCACCTCGCTGCGCAGCGCCTTGAGCTGTTCCTTCTGGCGTACGCCAAAGCGGTGCTCTTCGTCGATCACCACCAGGCCCAGGTCCTTGAAGCGGACATCGTCCTGCAGCAGCTTGTGGGTGCCGATGAGGATGTCGATCTTGCCCTCGGCAAGGTCTGCCGCAGCGCTGGCCACTTCCTTGGCCGACTTGAAGCGGCTCATCACTTCGACGGTTACCGGCCAGTCGGCGAAGCGGTCGCGGAAGCTGTTGTAGTGCTGTTGGGCGAGCAGGGTAGTAGGCACCAGTACCGCCACCTGGCGGCCGCTGTGCACGGCGATGAAGGCCGCACGCATGGCCACTTCGGTCTTGCCGAAGCCCACGTCGCCACACACCAGGCGGTCCATCGGCTTGGCCGCGAGCATGTCGGCGCGCACGGCTTCGATGGCGTTTTGCTGGTCGGGGGTTTCCTCGAAGGGGAAGCCGGCACTGAAGGTGGCGTAGTCGGCGGCCGGGTCGGCGAAGGCATAGCCTTTGCGGGCGGCGCGGCGGGCGTAGATGTCGAGCAGTTCGGCAGCGACATCGCGCACCTGTTCGGCGGCCTTGCGCTTGGCCTTCTGCCAGGCCTCGGAGCCGAGCCGGTGCAGCGGCGCCAAGGCGTCGTCGCTGCCGGTGTAGCGGGCAATCAGGTGCAGGTTGGCCACCGGCACGTAAAGCTTGGCGTTCTCGGCGTATTCCAGGGTGAGGAACTCAGCGGCTTGGCCGTCGATCTCCAGGGTCGCCAGGCCCAGGTAGCGGCCCACGCCATGGTCGATGTGCACCACCGGCGCGCCTTCGCGCAGCTCGGTGAGGTTCTTGATCACGGCATCGTTGGCGGCTTCGCCACGTTTGTCGCGGCGCCGGCGCTGCATCACGCGCTGGCCGAACAACGGGCTCTCGGCCACCAGGGCGATGGCCGGGTCGTCCAGCACCAGGCCCTCGTCAAGCGGCGCGACGGTGATCGCCAGGCGCTCGGAGCCGGTGATGAAGTCGGTCCAGCCTTCGACGGTGTGTGGGCGCAGCTTGAGGCGCTCGAGCAGTTCCAGCAGTACTTCGCGACGGCCCGCCGATTCTGCGGTGAACAGTACCCGCCCGGGGAACTGGTCGAGGAACCCGGCCAGCGCGGCCAGCGGCTGATTAGCCTTGGCCTCGATGGCAAGGTCCGGCAGGGCGCGTGCCGGGAAGCGCTCACGGCCGACGCCAGGGTCGACGTCTTCGGCGCTGACCACCACCCGCGGCCATTGCTTGAGCTGGGCGAAACAGTCTTCGACCGGCAGGAACAGTTCGGCAGGCGGCAGCAATGGCCGGCTCAGGTCGCCACGGCGGTCTTCGTAGCGCCCGCGCACGTCGTTCCAGAAGTGCTCGGCCGCCTGCTCGACACCGGGCAGGGAAAACACCTGGGTATCGCTGGGCAGGTAGTCGAACAGGGTCGAGGTTTCTTCGAAGAACAGCGGCAAGTAGTACTCGATGCCGGCCGGGATGATGCCGCTGGCCAGGTCCTGGAAGATCGCGCTGCGCCGGAAGTCGACGTCGAAGCGCTCCCGGAAGCGGGCCTTGAAGCGGGTCACTTCCTCTTTCTGCATCGGGAACTCGCGCGCCGGCAGCAGGCGCACCGAGTCGACCTTGTCGATCGAGCGCTGGGTCTCGGGGTCGAAGGTGCGCAGCGTTTCGATCTCGTCATCGAACAGGTCGATGCGGTAGGGCAATTTGCTGCCCATGGGGTACAGGTCGATGAGGGCGCCGCGCACGGCGAACTCGCCATGCTCGTACACCGTGTCGACGCAGCGGTAGCCGCTGGCTTCGAGGCGCGTGCGCATCTGCTCGACGTCGATGGTCTGGCCGATGTCCAGCACCAGGCTGCTGCCCAGCAGGAAGCGGGTCGGCGCGAGGCGATGCAGGGCGGTGGTGATCGGCACCACCAGGATGCCGTGGCTCAGCTCCGGCAGCCGGTACAGGCTGGCAATACGCTGGGAGATGATGTCCTGGTGTGGCGAGAACAGGTCGTAGGGCAGGGTTTCCCAATCGGGGAAGGGCAGCACCGGCAGGTCTGGGGCAAAGAAGCGCAGCTCCTGTTCCAGACGGTCGGCGGCCTGGCTGTCTGCCGTCAGCAGCAGGGTAAAGCGGCCAGCGCTGCTGGCGGCTTCGGCAATGGCAAGGCTGAGGGCGGCACCGGGCAGGTTGCCCCAGGTTTGTTTGCCGGCCGTGGCCGACAGTTGCGGTAGGCGCAGAACTGACACGGGAGATTGCACTCCAAGCGTTGCGGCAAAGAGACCGATTGTACCGGTGCCGGTGCCCGCTGTCAGGCTCCAAAGGCCATGAACACTGGCTCTGGCTGCCGCGACAGGCGCTCATTGCCCGTTCCGCGTTGGGGCGTCATAATGTAGCCCCTTTTTTCTGTCCCTACATGTGGAAGGTTCCCGTGACTCAGAAGCCCGACCAGTGTCTTGGTGAGTGGATTGATCGTGAAGCGTTGGCTGAAGCGATGATCCCGCTTATCGGTCAGCTCTACCGCAACAACAACGTGGTGAGCTCGATTTATGGCCGCAGCCTGATCAACCGTTCGGTTATCTCGATCCTCAAAGCACACCGCTTTGCGCGTCATCGTCAGGCCGACGAGACCGAACTGTCTGTCCACGAGACGTTCCCCCTGCTCAAGGCCATGAGCGAGCTGAAACTGGGCGCCGCTTCGGTCGACCTGGGCAAGCTGGCCAACAAGTTCAAGCTAGAAGGCAACGGCCGCAGCGCCGAGCAGTTCGTGCGTGAAGAACTGGCCGACGTGGTTGGCCAGCAGAACGCTTCGGCGCGTAAAGGCACCGACGTCGTGCTGTACGGTTTCGGCCGTATCGGCCGCCTGCTGGCGCGCATCCTGATCGAGAAGACCGGTGGTGGCGATGGCCTGCGTCTGCGTGCCATCGTCGTGCGCAAAGGCGCCGAGAACGACCTGGTCAAGCGTGCCAGCCTGCTGCGCCGTGACTCGGTGCACGGCCCGTTCGATGGCACCATCACCATCGACGAAGCCAACAACACCATCACCGCCAACGGCAACCTGATCCAGGTTATCTACGCCAAGAGCCCGAGCGAAGTCGACTACACCCAGTACGGTATCGACAACGCGCTGATCGTCGACAACACCGGCGTATGGCGTGATGCCGACGGCCTGGGCCAGCACCTGGCCTGCCCGGGCGCTGCCCGCGTGATCCTCACCGCACCTGGCAAGGGCGCGCTGAAGAACATCGTGCACGGCATCAACCACGGCGAAATCGCTGCTGATGACAAGATCATCTCGGCCGCCTCCTGCACCACCAACGCCATCGTGCCGGTGCTGAAGGCTGTCAACGACCAGTACGGCATCATCAATGGTCACGTCGAAACCGTTCACTCGTTCACCAACGACCAGAACCTGATCGACAACTTCCACAAGGGCAGCCGCCGTGGCCGCGCCGCGCCGCTGAACATGGTCATCACCGAGACCGGTGCCGCCACTGCTGCCGCCAAGGCGCTGCCAGTGCTCAAAGGCAAGCTGACCGGCAACGCCATTCGCGTGCCGACGCCGAACGTCTCGATGGCCATCCTGAACCTGAACCTGGAAAAGGCCACCACCCGCGAAGAGATCAACGAGTACCTGCGCCAGACGGCCATGCACTCGGACCTGCACAAGCAGATCGACTACGTCAGCTCGCAGGAAGTGGTTTCCACCGACTTCGTCGGTTCGCGCCACGCCGGTGTGGTTGATGCCGAAGCCACCATCTGCAATGACAACCGCGTTGTGCTGTACGTCTGGTACGACAACGAATTCGGTTACAGCTGCCAGGTGGTTCGCGTGATGGAAGACATGGCCGGTGTGAACCCGCCAGCGTTTCCGCGCTGATTCGCTTGTAAGGCAATGAAAAAACGGGAACCTTCGGGTTCCCGTTTTTTTGTCCTGACTATTGTGTTGTCCGGGCTGCCTCTTCGCGGGGCAAGCCCGCTCCTACAGGATGGACTGCCCCCAAGAAGTTGGACAAAAAATCCAACCCTTGGGGGGACCGATGGGAAAATACACAGAGCAGTTCAAACTCACAGCCATCTCAGCCTACCTAGATGGTAGCGATGGCTTCCGAAAAGTAGCCCAGCGTTTCGGTATCGACGTCAGTCTGCTGCGCCGGTGGGTCTCCAGCTATCAGAGCAAGTCCAGCCTTAGTCCGCGCTCGCACGGGCAGCGCTATGACGACGACTTCAAGCGCCAAGTGCTGAGCCACATGCACGAGCATCGTCTCTCTCTTCGCCAAACCGCTGCGCATTTTGGCCTCGGCCAGTCCTCGCAGATAGGCAACTGGCAGCGGCAGTACTACAGTGGTAGCCCTGTAGCCCCTGTCATCCGCCAGAAAAAGCCGATTAAAGTGTTGAAGAAGATTAAACCAGCAAAGCCCACAGATACCGACGATTCGCAAAAGCCCAGAGACCAGCTGATGGCTGAGCTTGAGTATCTGCGCATGGAGAACGCTGTCCTAAAGGAGCTCAAGGCTCTGCGCGAGGAAAAGGAACGAATACCGGCGAAAAAGTCCTGATCGTTTCCAAACTCAAACGTAGATTCCCTTTGCCTGACCTGCTGCGGCTGATCGGACTGGCTCGCAGCACTTTTTA